>NZ_JAYRCW010000056.1:0-18016 GCF_041909755.1 Sandaracinobacter sp. | reverse complement strand
TCGCTTCCAGCAGGCGCAGGCAGCCCAGCGGCGTGCAGGGGACGAAACCGTCCAGCCCTGTCGCCAGCCGCCCGGCGTTCACCGGGTGGAAGCCGTCCACATCCTTGTCGGGCGATATGGCGGAAATCACCGCCGCACTGTCGATGTGCGGCGGCAGCGGCAGCTGCACCAATATGCCATCCACCCCCGAATCGCGGTTCAGCGCCTCCACCAGCGCCAGCAGCTCTGCCTCGGGCAACGCCGCGTCACGCCGGTGCTCGATCGAGGTGATGCCGGCATCCCGGCAGGCGCTGATCTTGTTCTTCACATAGACCTGGCTCGCCGGATCCTCGCCCACCAGCACCACGGCCAGGCAGGGGGCGCGGGCGCCGGCCGCGGCACGGGTGATCACCTGTTGCGCGATTTCGGCGCGCAGGCGCAGGGCGTGGGCCTTGCCGTCGATGATCTGCCCGGTGGTCATACCAGAAGATCCAGCGCCAGGCCCTGCAGCAGCCGCTGCGTCAGCATGATGCCCAGGACCAGCACCAGCGGCGACAGATCGATGCCGCCCATGTCGGGCAGCAGGTTGCGGATCGGCCTCAGCAGCGGGTTCAGCAGCCGGTCCAGCCCCGTCAGCACGGAATGGACGAAGCGGTTGTTGAGGTTCACGACATTGAAGGCCACCAGCCAGCTGAGAATCGCCTGGATGATGATCACCCAGATGAAGAGCTGAAGAAGGTAGACGACGAATCCGATGAGTTCGGCTGCGGTGTTCATGCGGTCGACACATCCTATGTCGTTGGGTCGGGTCAGTCCCGCCTCTAGCCGCTCTGCGCCGCGGCGGCTAGACGCTCTGCTGTGCCGGTGCCCGTCCATCTCCTGTCGATCGAGCTTCGCGGTTTCCGCAATCATGGGCTGACGCGGCTGCAGCCGGGTGCCGCCCCCTTCGTGCTGCTGACGGGGCCGAACGGAGCCGGCAAGACCAACCTGCTGGAGGCGGTTTCGCTGCTGGCCGTGGGGCGGGGGCTGCGCGGCAGCCCGCTGTCTCAGATGGCGGCCGCAGGCGGTGCGGGCGGTTTCACCATTCTGGCCGACCTGCTGCCCGATCCCGGCCTGCCGCCCATCTCGATCGTCACGGCCACGCGCGCCGACGCGCCGGAGCGGCGGCTGCTGAAGATCAACGGCGCGAACGCCGCCCTGTCAGCCCTCTCTGACTGGTTGTCCCAGCTGTGGCTGACGCCCGCGATGGATCGGCTGTTCGCCGATACCGCGTCCGCCCGCCGCCGCTTTCTGGACAGGCTGGTGCTGGCGCTCAGCCCCGGCCATGCCGGGCACGCCACCCGCTACGAGGCGGCGATGCGCGCCCGCACCCGGCTGTTGACGGCCGACGAACCGGCCGATCCCGCCTGGCTGACCGCGCTGGAAGCACAGATGGCCGAGCATGGCGCTGCGCTGGCCGACGCGCGGGCGGCCGCCGTTTCGGCGCTGGATCGCCAGCTGGCGGCAGCGCCGGACGGGCCGTTCCCCAAGGCCGCGCTGGCGCTGTCAGACCCTGATCAGACGGATCTGCCGGGCCGGCTGCGCGCCGCGCGCAGCGCGGACAGGGCGGCCGGGCGGGCGACGCAGGGGCCGCACCGGCAGGATCTTCTCGTCACCCATGCCGACAAGGCCCATGGAGACGGGCGGATGCCGGCTGCGCTTGCCTCCACGGGGGAGCAGAAGGCGCTGCTGGTTTCCATCCTGCTGGGCCATGCGGCGCTGGTGGCGGAGCGGACGGGCCGCCTGCCGCTGCTGCTGCTGGACGAGGCGGTCGCCCATCTCGATCCCGACCGGCGGCGGGCGCTGTTCGCGCAGCTGGCGGCGCTGGGCGGGCAGGCGTGGCTGACTGGCACGGATCCGCTGTTGTTCGAAGGGCTGGAAGCGGCCCGTTTCACCGTTTCGCAAGGGGCGATTTCAGCCGGCTGACACCGCTTTTGCTGGCATCGCGCAATCGCATTCCCTATAGACTTTGCATGAGCGAAGAGACTGAGAAGAGCGCCCTCCCGACCGGTGACTATGGTGCTGAATCCATTCAGGTTCTGAAGGGGCTGGAGGCCGTCCGGAAGCGGCCCGGCATGTACATCGGCGACACCGACGACGGGTCGGGCCTGCATCACATGGTCTTCGAAGTCTCCGACAACGCCATCGACGAGGCGCTGGCGGGCTATTGCGACCGCGTTCTCATCCAGCTGAACGCCGACGGGTCGGTCACCGTGGAGGACAATGGCCGCGGCATCCCGACCGGCATCCACCCGGAGGAAGGCGTTTCCGCCGCCGAGCTGGTGATGACGCAGCTGCACGCGGGCGGCAAGTTCAACAACCAGGAAGGCAACAGCTACAAGGTGTCCGGCGGCCTGCACGGCGTTGGCGTCTCGGTGGTGAATGCCCTGTCTGACTGGACAGAACTGCGCATCTGGCGGGACGGTCATGAACATTTCATGCGCTTCCGCCAAGGCGTGCCGGAAGCGCCGCTCGCAATTGTCGGCCCTCAGGGGGACAAGCGCGGCACGGCCGTTACCTTCCTGCCCTCGATCGAAACCTTCCGCACCGGGATCGAGTTCGATTTCGAGAAGCTGGAGCATCGCTACCGGGAACTCGCCTTCCTGAACTCCGGGGTGCGGCTGTTCCTTGTCGATGCCCGCCATGCGGACCGCAAGGAAGTGGAGCTGTTCTACGAAGGCGGCCTCACGGAAATGGTCCGCTGGCTGGATCGCACCAAGTCGGCGCTGATGCCCGAGCCCGTCGCCATTCGCGGCCAGCGCGACGACATCGGCATCGAAGTCGCCCTGCAATGGAACGACAGCTATTACGAACAGGTTCTCGCCTTCACCAACAACATCCCGCAGCGGGACGGCGGCACCCACATGGCGGCCTTCCGCTCCGCGCTGACGCGGACGCTGAACGCCTATGCCGAAAAGTCGGGCCTGCTGAAGAAGGAAAAGGTCGGCCTCAACGGCGATGACATGCGCGAAGGGCTGACGGCCGTCGTCTCGGTGAAGCTGCCCGATCCGAAGTTCAGCAGCCAGACAAAGGACAAGCTTGTCTCGTCCGAAGTGCGGCAGCCGCTGGAATCGCTTCTGGCCGACAAGCTGGCCGAATGGCTGGAGGAAAATCCCCAGTCCGCCCGCGCCATCGTGCAGAAGATCATCGAGGCCGCGATCGCCCGCGAAGCCGCCCGCAAGGCGCGCGAGGCCAGCCGGAAATCCGCGCTGTCCATCGCTTCGCTGCCCGGCAAGCTGGCGGACTGTCAGGAAAAGGATCCGGCCAAATCCGAACTGTTCCTGGTGGAGGGTGATTCCGCCGGCGGCTCGGCCAAGCAGGGCCGCGACCGCAGCTTTCAGGCCATCCTTCCGCTGCGCGGCAAGATCCTGAACGTGGAGCGCGCCCGGTTCGACCGGATGCTGGGGTCCAAGGAAATCGGCACCCTCATCCAGGCGCTGGGCACCGGTATCGGCCGCGACGAGTTCAACCTGGAAAAGCTGCGCTACCACAAGATCGTCATCATGACCGACGCCGACGTGGACGGCGCGCACATCCGCACCCTGCTGCTGACCTTCTTCTACCGGCAGATGCCGGACCTGATCCGGTCCGGCCATCTCTTCATCGCCCAGCCGCCGCTCTACAAGGTCACGCGCGGGCGGTCCGAAGTCTATCTGAAGGACGAGGCCGCGCTGGAGGAACATCTGGTCTCCAACGGCGTTTCGGGCATGATGATGGAGATCGACGGCGAAACCATCTCTGGCGCGGACCTTTCCGCGCTCGTGGACCATGCCCGGCGCATGAAGCGGCTGATGGCCTATGTGCCGCGCCGCTATCCGCCCGCCCTGGTTGAGGCGCTGGCGCTGGCCGGCGCGCTGAACCCGGAAGGCGGTGACACGGCAGCAACCGCTGCGGGACTGGCCGACTGGCTGAACGCCGGTTCGCAAGGGTGGACGGCGGAACCCGCGGCCGAAGGCGGTTTTGTGATCCGGCACCTCGATCGCGGCGTGACGGATGCCTTCGTGATCGACCGGGCCTTCATCGCCAGCGCCGAAGCCCGCAAGCTGCACGCGCTTGCCGCGCCGCAGGCCGGCCGCTGGGCGCGCCCGGCCCGGATCGGAATCGCCGCAATCCGCCGCCCGTCGGAACTGCTGGATGCCGTGATGGAAGCGGGCCGCAAGGGCCTTGCCGTCCAGCGCTACAAGGGGCTGGGCGAGATGAACGCCGAACAGCTGTGGGAAACCACGCTGGATCCGGCCGCCCGCACGCTGCTGAAGGTGGAGATCGGCGACGCGTTCGAAGCGGACGAAACCTTCACGAAGCTGATGGGCGATGTTGTGGAACCCCGGCGCGAGTTCATCCAGCAGAATGCCCTGTCGGTCGCGAACCTCGACATCTGAGGTTCAGGCCGGCTGCCGGACAATCAGCCGCAGGAGGAGTGAGACGATGCGGATCCTGATCGGCGCATGGCTGCTGCTGGCGGCCAGCCCTGGACTGGCGCAGGCGCAACAGCAGCAGTCCGGCGCGGACCGGCTGGGCGACAAGGCGGAAAATATCGTGCGTCAGCCCGTGAAGGATGTGGGGCTGATGCGCGAAAATCCGCCCGAGGTGCTGAAGGATGCCCAGCGCGCGCCCTATTCGCTGGCCGGGATCAAGCGCTGTCAGGATATCCGCCGCGCCATCGGAGAGCTGGATGTCGTGCTGGGCCCCGATGTCGATGCCGTCGATGAAAAGGGCGACGCCCTGCCGGAGCGGCTGGCGGAGGCCGGGGCGAAATCCATCGTCAACTCGCTGATCCCGTTCCGCGGGATCGTACGCGAGGCAACGGGTGCTGCGGAGGCGGACCGGAAGTTTCGCATGATGGTGGCGGCCGGGATGGCCCGGCGCGGCTTCCTGAAGGGGATCGCCAAGGAACGGAACTGCCCGGTCTGAGGCAGCGCCCGGACCGGTTAGCCGCAGGCCCGCATCCCGCCCACCGGAACCGACAGCGTCTCGCCCGTGGTGCCGCCTTTCGCATCCACCTGTTCGATCCGCATCGAGCCCGAACTGATCAGCTGCCCATTCTGGATCTGTCCGCCGGTGGCGAATTCCAGCCGCAGCGCCACGCGATAACCGTGGCCGCCGAATTCGCCCGGCGCGAACTGGGCGATGTCGAACATCTGCTTGCCCTTGCGCAGCCGGATTGTCTGCGCGCTTTCATCGACCATGGCGATCCGGAACGGCGTTTCCGTCCGGGCCCACAGGAAGATGCGGCAGCGGCCGGGGGCAGCCGCCTGCGGCGGCAGCTCCGTCAGTCCCATCAGCGATGCGGCGGCGGCCGCCAGCAGGATCATGGCCGGACCTCCAGCGTCGCGGACAGTGTCTCGTCTGCATTGCGGCGGATCTCGGCGGCGGAAAAGCGCGCGCCCTTCATTTCAAGGTCCGCGATCAGCGGCAGCAGCACGGTCGATCGGGCAGCCGGAATGGCAATGCGCCCCCCGGCAGCCGCCGCCGGATCGGCAAGGCCCGCCGTCACCAGCGCCGCCGCCACCTGGTCCGCCGTCATCGGCGTGCCGCGCGCCTTCGCAGCCGCCACCAGCGCGGCATCCTGCCGGGCCGCCACCAGCCGCAGCATCGCCAGCGACAGCGCGCTGTCGTTCGCAGGGCGCCCCGCCACACGGTCGCCAAGGGTCACGCTCGTCCCATCGGCTTCAGCCACGAACGGGCCGCCCGCCATGCGCGGGCCGACAAGGTTGATCGCATCCGCCGGGCCGCCCAGCCCGATTGCCAGCGCGCCGTCCGGCGCCAGCTTCACGGTGTCGAAACGGGCGCCGGGAATGGTTTCGATGCTGTGGGCGGCAAAGCTCAGCCGCGCCCCCAGCGCACCGCCCTCGGCGGCCGCGCGGGCGCCCGCCAGCGCCTTCGCGCCCGCCACCGCATCTGCCGGGCGCTGCCCAAGCGTCTGCGCCGCCAGTTCCACCACGGCCTGGTCATAGGCGGCGATCGCCGCCATGCCCCGCGCCCGGTCGATCAGCGGCGGGGCAAGCGCGAGCAGCAGCACCAGCAGGGCCAGCGCCCCCGCCCACAGGCGGAATCGCCGGTCGCGCCACCAACGGTCGCGCGGGGCGAATTCGCCCTGAAGCAGATCAAGGGGAAGTTCGTCGGGCACGGAAGCCGGCGCGAATTCGCTCAGCTGCACGAACCGCCCCAGCAGGCTGGTGCCGCTCAGCGATGACGCCAGCGAGGGTTCGACAAGGCCGGCCAGATCGCTGGTCCGTAGCAGCACCCGATCCCCGAAGCGGGCCATGCTGGGTGCGCCTTCGGCTGCATCCAGCAGCAACGCCGCCGGCACGACATGGGCAGGGTCAGCGCCGGCGGCCTTCAGATGCGCCAGATGATCCGCCATCCGCTGCCGCTCGATCAGTGCGACCCAGCTGTGCCCGTCCGCGTCCACGGGCCCCACGGCCACATGCAGCTCCTCGATCGGCTGGGCGGCCAGATCCGTCACGCGCATGCGCGCCTCCGAAAGCCGTTCCCGCACGTCGGTTTCCGTCAGCGCCAGCCGGTGAAGGGCGATGTCGTCGCCGGGCAGCAGCGCGACCAGCGGGCTGTCGCCGTCGCCGTCGTCGCTCCCCAGGTGCAGCACCCCATCTTCTGTTTCCAGCACAAACGTCATGATGCCTCTTCCACGGCCCGCCAGCGGCTGGATACCACAGCCGCCGGTTGTTCCAGCGTATCGATCAACAGGTCGCGCGCAATGCGGATCTTCGCTGTTTCCACTTCGATCGCCAGCGTCATCCAGCGCGTGCTGGTTCCCAGCTGCTCCGCCGCGCCCCCGGCTTCCTCTGTCCGGCTGCCGGACGACCCCATGAAATCAGAGGCGGAGGACCAGCCCGCAGCGGGCCGGGCGGCAATGGCGCGCCGCGCCTCATCTGCCCCCAGCCCCATCGCGGCCAGCAGCGGCGCCTTGTCCGGCGTCAGGCTGTTGATGTTCAGCGCCGCCGTCTCCCTGGAGGGCAGGGCGCACAGCAGCGGCCCCGCCAGCGCCCAGTGCTGCGCCGTCACGCCGGGGATGGCGGCCCATTCCGTCGGGTCCGCCCACAGCTGGCCGGTCTGCGCCAGCCGGTTGGCCGTGGCTCTTGAAATGCTGGTCGCCTCCATCAACGGGATGCCCGACGCCGTCAGCAGCCGGGCGAAATCCTGCGGCCGGGCAGCGGCGGGGGTTACCCCGGTGCTGGTGGTGGCGGGCGGGCGGGCAAGGCTGTTCAGGTTGAAGCAGTTGCCGCCGTCGCGGAAGCGCGCTGTCACCTTTCCGCCGGGCAGGTCGAAGGTGAGCGGCTCCTGGATGACGGCAAGGTTGTTGCGCGACTGCGCCTTCAGGCGGGAGATGATGGACACCGCCATGGTCACGCCCGTGCTGGCGAGCAGTTGCGCCTCCGCCTGGGCCTGCGCCGAGCTGATCCGGTCGCCGGCCGCCTTCAGCCGCGAAAGCCCGGCCGTCGCGAATCCCGCCAGCAGCACCACCATCGCCAGAACGGCCAGCAGCGCCGCGCCCCGTTCCGACGGGCTTGCAGTCGGGCCGGCTTTCATGCCGCCACCAGGAATTTCAGCGTCACCGGCGACGCCCCCTGCCGCTGAAGCGTCAGTTCCACGGCCCGGGGCAGTTCATCCGGCGCGGGCGGGTTCCAGTCGTCCCGCCAGCCGCCGCGATCCGCCACCCGGATCCGCACCGATTCCACGCCCGACAGCATCACCACAGGCTCGCCCGGCGTGGCGAGGTCGATCGCGGGGAAAGGCTGGCGCAGCCACTGGCCGTCCACCAGCCCCCAGGCGACCTTCTCGATCCCCGGCAGCACGTCGCCGCCGCGCGTGCGCACCAGAACAAAGCCATCCGGCGTCAGGGTGAAGGCGGGCAGGGGCTTGCCGTCCGCCGCCAGGCTTGGCCGCTGCGCGGCCTGTCCCAGGTCGGCCGCCAGCACGCTGCGTGTCCGGTCCAGTTCCGCCAGAGAGGAAAGGGCGCTGCTGGTCGCCGCGAAGCTGCGGGTCGCGCCTGTCGTCATGGCGGTGGCGATCGTCGCGATGATGCTGAAGATGAGCAGCGAGACGAGCATCTCCACAAGGGTGAAGCCGTTGCGCGTCATCGGGCGGCCCCCACCACCGGCGGGTTGCCGCGCGGGCGGATCAGGCTGCGTGTGGCGATCGGCTGGCCCCCTTCCGCCCCGGTCACGGCGATGTCCAGCCGCACCAGATCGGGCATCAGCACGGGATCCGGCGCCGGGGCAGGCGTCACCTGCCAGTGCCATTGCCGCCCGCCGACATCCGCCACACCGCTTTCAGCGGACAGCGGCGCGGCCGGCGCAACCAGCAGGTCGATCGCCAGATTGTCCGCCGCAAGCCGCGCGGACGCCGCCGCCGCCAGCGAGGCGGTACCCTGCAACTGGAAGGTCTGGAAGCGCGCCAGCGTCAGCCCCACAAGGCTCAGCAGCAGCATCGCCACCAGCATCTCGATCAGCGTGAAACCGGCCTCCGGATCGCGCGCGGGGCGGGGCGGGCTATTTCGCGTCGGAACGCAGGTCCGCATTTTCACCTTCGCCGCCCTCCGCGCCATCGGCGCCCAGCGACCAGACGACATAGGGCTGCCCGTTCCCGCCGGGCACGGCATAGCCATAGGGCCTGCCCCAGGGATCGTTGGGCAGGTTCTTCAGCTTGGCGCCCGTCATGCCCGGCGCGGTCAGCACGGCCAGCCCTTCCTCCGGCGTCGGGTAGCGGCCCATGTCGATCCGCCAGAATTCCAGCCCCTGCTCGATAAGGGCAATGTCGGCCTCGGCCTTCTGCACCTGCGCCCGGCCCTGCATCGGCAGCACGTTGATCACCACCACGGTTGTCAGCAGGCCGATGATCGCCAGCACGACCAGCAGTTCGACAAGCGTGAATCCCTGTTCCGACTGGCGGGGACGGCGGATGGCGGGGGCAGACATGTCAGGGCGCTCCGATGGACGAACCGGCAAGGGTGTTGAGTTCAAGGATGGGCAGCAGCACGGCCAGGATGATCACCCCGACCATGCCGCCCAGTATCACGATGATCGCCGGTTCCGCCAGCGCCAGCAGGGTGCGGCTGCGATCGGACAGCTGCCGGTCGAGGCTGGTGGCCGCCGAATCGAGCAGCGGCGCCAGCCGGCCCGAGCTTTCGCCCGACTGCACCAGAGACACCAGCAGCCCCGGCGGGTTCGGAAGCAGCGGCAGCGTCGCCGAGAGGGATGAACCGGCGCGCACCTGCGCCACCATCTTCGCGGTCGCATCGCGCCAGGCCATGTTGCCCAGCGTCGGAGAGGTGATCTGCAACGCCTCTGCCAGTGGCAGCCCGGCGGACAGCATCGTCGCCAGCAGCCGCGACCAGCGCACCGCCTCCAGCGCCGACAGCCAGCCGCCGATGCCGGGCAGGTCCAGCAGCCATCTGTCCATCCGGCCCCGGTTTTCGGGTTGCCGCCGCCATTGCCATAGCCCGGCGGCCGCCAGCAGCGGGATCAGCAGAAGCAGCCACCACCAGCGCTGCACCGCACCGGAAAGCCCCAGGATGATCCGCGTCAGCAGCGGCAGCGCCTGGCCGGAGCCCGTCAACTGGTCGGCAATCGCCGGCACTACGAACAGCAGCATGGCGATGATCACGCCCACCGCCACCAGCATCAGCAGCGCCGGATAGGCGAGCGAGGAAATGAGCCGGGACCGCAGCGCCACCTGCGCCTCCAGCGTGTCGGCAAGCCGCCCCATCAGAAGCGGCAGCCGGCCAGAGGCTTCGCCCGCCGCGATCGTCGCCTTCACTTCGGGCGGAAAGGCCGAAGCCGGCAGCGCCGCGGCCAGCGAGCTTCCCGCCTGCAAGGCCCGGTTTGTGCGCTGCAGGACCAGCCGGTCGCTTTCCTTTCCCGGCTGGCGCGCCAGCGTGGCGACGGCATCGGAAATGGGCATCACGGCGGCCAGCGTCGCCAGCTGGCGAATCATTGTGGCGCGGGCCTGCGCGCCCAGCCTTGGTTCGGCGCGGGCCTGCGCGCCCGGCCGGGGGGCGGCCGGATCGGCCTTTTTCGGGCCGATGTGGATCGGCCGCTTCCAGAAAGGCAGGTCGCCCGCGCCCTTGGCGGGGCGAAGCGGGGCGTTCATGGCGCGCCGGTCGGGGAAATGGCGGCCGGGTCGATGCCGCCCGCCACGCCCGCATGGCTCAGGTCACGCGCGGGCTCGCCCTGGAACAGCGGCAGCACCTCGGTCGGCGTGGTGCGCCGGGCACGCACGGCCTCGCGCGCGGATTCCTTCAGGCTGCGGTGCAGGCCGGCGGCTTCCAGCCGTCCTTCGCCCGCGCCTTCGTTGATCAGGTTGCGCACCGGGCCGTCGGCCGTGATCAGCTCGAACAGGCCGCGCCGCTTCAGATAGCCTGTCTGGCGGCAGCTGGGGCACCCATTGGCCTTGGCGACGGGAATCCCGGCCGGCAGACCCAGCCGGGCGGCAAGCGGGGCGGGCAGCGGCTCTTCCCCCACGCACACCGGGCAAACCTGCCGCGCCAGCCGCTGCGCGACGACGGCGCGCAGCGTGGCCGCGATCAGGAAGGTCTCCACGCCGAAGTCGCGCAGGCGGGTGATGGCCCCGGCCGCCGAATTGGCGTGCACGGTGGAGAGCACAAGATGCCCCGTCAGCGCCGCCTGAACGGCGATCTCGGCGGTTTCGCGGTCGCGGATTTCGCCCACCATCACCACGTCGGGATCCTGCCGCAGGATGGCGCGCAGCCCCTGCGCGAAGGTCAGGCCCACACGGGTGTCCACCTGCGTCTGCCCCACGCCGGGCACGGCATATTCCACCGGGTCTTCCACCGTCAGGATGTTGCGCTTGCCGTCGTTCAGCAGCTTCAACGCGGCATATAGCGTGGTGGTCTTGCCCGCGCCCGTCGGCCCCGTCACCAGCACGATGCCGTTGGGCGCGCCCAGCGCCTCGGTCAGCGCGCCCAGCGTCGTCGGGTCGAGCCCCAGATCCTTCAGCTCCAGCCCCACGGAGGACTGGTCGAGAATCCGCATCACCACCCGTTCGCCGCCGCGCGCGGGCAGGGTGGACACCCGCACGTCCAGCGCACGGGCCCCCAGCGTCAGCGAGATCCGCCCGTCCTGCGGCAGCCGCTTTTCCGCGATATCCAGCCGCGCCATCACCTTCACCCGGCTGACGAGCATGGGCGCCACCTGCGCGGGCAGGCGCAGCACTTCCTCCATCACCCCGTCGCGGCGCAGTCGGACGGACATGCCCTCTTCCTGCGGCTCCAGGTGAATGTCTGAGGCGCCCTGCTGCACCGCCTGCGCCACCAGCGCGTTGATCAGCCGGATCACCGGGGCGGCATCGTCATTGTCCAGCAGGTCGGCGGTGTCCCGCGCCAGCGTGGCGAGGTTGGAGGCCGCCGCCGCGTCGGCCGCCGCCGAAAGCCCGTCCGTGGCATAGGTTTCGGACAGCAGCCGGTCGAACGCCTCCTCGCCCAGCGTGTCCACATGCACCGCGCGCCCCGCCACGCGCCGCGCCTCCAGAATGGCGGCGGGCTTCGCGCCGCGCCGGATCGCAAGCCTGTCGCTGCCGGGCACCATCAGCACGCCATGCGTCCGCGCAAAGGCATAGGGCAGCAGGATCTGCGCGGGCCCCATCGTCGGGCCGGAGCCGGCGGACGGCGGGGTTGCCACCGTTACCGGCCCTTCGGCGGGGCCGCAGGGGCGGGCTGGGCCGGGGGCGGGAAGGGCGCCGGCTTGTAGGGCGGCGCGACCCGCAGATAATCCCAGGCCATCGCGTCCAGCTGGCTGTAGCCGACCATCGCTTCCTGCGATTCCCGCACGCTGTCCCAGCGGTTGGCGGTCACCGCATCGCCATCCTCGCGCGTGCGCACGATCGTGGGGCGGATGAAGATCATCAGGTTGGTCTTCACCCGGCTCTTGGTGGTCGAGCGGAAGAAGACGCCGAGGCCCGGAATATCCCCCAGGATCGGGATTTTCTGCAGCGACTTGCGCTCATTGTCGTCCAGCAGGCCGCCCAGCGCCAGGATCTGCCCGTCACCCACCGTCACGGCGGTTTCCAGCTCGCGCTTGTTCAGGATGAAATCCGTCTCGGCCACCGTCGCCGCGATGGAGGAGACGATCTGGTTGATCGTCAGCGTGATGGTGCCGCCGGCGTTGATCTGCGGCTTCACCGCCAGCTGGATGCCCACATCCTGCCGGGAAACCGTCCGGAAGCTGTTGTCCAGATTATTGCCCAGCGCCTCGCCGGTGGTGATCGGGATTTCCTGCCCCACCAGGATCCGCGCGGGCTGATTGTCCAGCGTCATGATGGAGGGGGTGGACAGCACGTTGGAGTTCACGTCGCTCTTCACCGCGTTGATGACGAAGCCGAAAATCGTGCTGCCGCCAAGGCTTGCGATGCCGGAGGTGAGGCCCGTGGTGCCCAGCAGCGACTTCACCGCCGCATCCTGGAACTGGGTGGCGGCGTCGCCCGTGATCACGCCCTTTTCCGCCGCCACCGCGCCTGCGATCGCCAGCAGGTTCGGCGCCGCGTTGGAGAAGTTGGAGGAAATCAGCGGAACCGTGCCATCCTTGCCCGCCAGCATGAACTGCACGCCCAGCTGCCGGGCGGCCGTGTCGGAAATCTCGACGATGATGGCTTCCACCTGCACCTGCGCCCGGCGGGTATCCAGCTGGCGGATCACTTCGCCCAGCTCGCGCTGGATTTCGGGCGGCGCGGCGATGATCAGCGCATTCGCCCCTTCATAGCGGGCGATGATGGCGCGCCGCCGCGAGTTGCCGGCGGCCACGCCCACATTCCCGGCCGTCGTCGTCGCGGCCGGTGCAGCGGCAGCCTGCTGCTGGGCCTGTTGCTGCCGGTTGCCGAACGGCGTGCCGGCAAGGCCCTGGATGCCCGTGCTGGTCTGCACCGGTGTCGGCGTCTGCCCCATCAGTTGCTGCAACACCGGCATCACGGCGCTGGCGTCGGCATGCTGCAGGAAGATGACGCGCGATTCAGACCCGCCGGCCGCCTTCTGATCCAGGTCTCGGGCGATCTTTGCCACCCGCGCCACCTGCGCCTGTTCGCCCCGGATGGCGACCGCGTTGGAGGCGTCGACCGGCACCACCGACACGGCGGATGCCGTCGTCCCGTCGCTGCCGCCGGGCTGGCGAACCAGCTGCTGCAGCGAGGTGGCGAGGTCGCGCGCCCCGGCGTTGCGCAGCTGCACAACCTGCGTGGTCGATCGATCGCGGTCGATCTCCCGCAGGATCTGCCGGGCGCGGCTGATGTTGTCGGCGAAGTCGGCCACGATCACCGCGTTTCCGGCGCGGTTGGCAGAAGCCGTGCCGTTGCGGCTGAGGACGGGGCGCAGCGAATCGACCGCCTGCTGCGCGTCGATGTTGGTCAGCGGGATGACGGAGGTGGAAAAGCGCGCGCCGCCCACCCCGGCGCCGGCTTCGGCCGGCTGCACGCGATACTGGCCGGTGCCCGACGGCACGGCGACATAGCCATTCGCCCTCAAGGTCGCCAGGAACAGCTCGAAATACTGGCTGCGCCCCAGCGGCTTTTCCGACACCACCGAAACCTTGCCCTGCACGCGCGGGTCGATCACGAACGTCGCGCCCGTCACCCGGGCGACATCGTCGATGAAGGCGCGGATGTCGGCATCGCGCAGGTTCACCGTGGTCTGCGCGGCCAGCGGCGAAGCGGCGGCAATCGCCAGCGCCGCCAGGGCTGTGCGCCACAGGCCGGAGCGCGACGGTGCCGGGCGCGGCGGTGCCGGGCGCGACGGGTCGGCGCGGCGCATCATGGCTGCGGCTCCGGCGCGGGCGCGCGGGCCGCCGTCGAAACCACCTTCTCGTCCTCCTCGTCCGGCATCACGGACGGGGGCGCTGTTTCAGGCGTCAGCCCCGACCCCTCGGCGGGCGGCGACGCGCCCGGCGGCGGGGACTGGCCCGGGTCGAAGCGCTGCACGGGGCCTTCGCCGCCGGAATCGATCCACAGCGCTTCCCGCGTGCCGGCCCTGTCCAGCACCACATGATCGGCGGCGATGGCCGCCAGCGTCACGCCGTCGGCGATCGTTTCGCCAACGGAAAACACCTTCTGCATCCCGTCTCCGGCGGCAATGATCGCGCTGCCGCGCCCGGTCGCGGAATCTGCCCGCACGCCGTGCAGGGTGAAGGGCAGGGCTGTCACGGGCAGCCCTTCGCCACTGTCGGCGCGGGCGGGGAAAAAGGGGTCAAACCGGGCGAGCAATGACCTGTCCGCCAGTTGCGGGGCCTTGAACGGCGGAATCGCGGGCAGCGGCTGACGGATCACGCCCACAGCCCGCCACGCGAGCAGCATCGCCGCCAGCACAAGCGCGCCCAGCAACAGATGACCGAAATGGACTCGGGACAGCGTCATGCAGCCGGGCCGATTCCCGGCCCGCCATTCCCGCCAAACAGGCCGAATTTCCGACAGATAGCGCGCGTCAAACTGGCCTCGAGGCTGGATTTCAGGGGTGCCGACCCCAATGGCGTAAGGCTGTTACCGATTCGTTTCAAGCACTTGTCCCCCTCGTCCACAGGCGCTTCAGACACCGCCTGCCGCATTCGCGATCAGCCACATCGGGAAGCCCGCAAGCGCCAGGCACGCCCCGAACGGAACGCGGATCGGCGCGCCTTCTTCCCCGGCCCCCCGCCAGCGGGAGAGGGCGGCAAAGGCCAGCCCCGCAACGGATGCCGCCAGAAGCAACGGCCCCAGGTAAGCCGGGCTTAACCAGGCCCCCAGCGCGGCCATCAGCTTCACATCGCCCAACCCCAGCCCTTCGCGCCCGCGCAGCCAGCGATAGAGAAGGGCCAGCAGCAGCAGCCCGCCGCCGCCGATGGCCGCCCCCAGCAGCCGGTCGGTCAGCAGGCCCGGCCCGCCGGCCAGCCCCAGCGCCAGCAACGGCAGGGTCAGCCGGTCCGGCAGCCAATAGTGTGCAAGGTCCAGCGCCAGCAGCGCCAGCAGCGTCCAGCCCAGCAGCGCGCCCCAAAGGCCCTGCGGCCCCGGCACCGCCAGCATCGCCAGAAGGCCGATCGCAGCCGCCGTCAGCTCGAACAGGGGATGTCGCGCGTCGATCGCAGCGCCGCAGGCCCGGCACCGGCCCTTCAGCGCCAGCCAGCCCAGCAGCGGCACCAGATCGGCCCAGCCGACTGCCGCACCGCAACTGTCGCAGCGGGACCGGCCCGACAAAGGTTTCCCCTCCGGCCAGCGGATCACCAGCGTTGCCAGGAAGGATCCGGCAACCAGCCCCAGAAGGGCGCCCAGACTCGGCCACAGCAGCGCCGCCATGGGGCATGGCGTCCGGCAGCGCGGCGGAAAAGTAAAGGGCGCGTTCCCTGCGCCGGGTTGCAACATCCTTAATTTCCGTCAATAACTTCAACGGGGTCAGTGGCGGGGGAATGAAGCGTGTCGAACGTCGCCGGCAAGGCCTATGCGATGAATGTCGTCACCCCGATGCGGCCGCGGCGCTTCGGCATCAGCCGCACCTGGGTCAATCATTTCCTCTTCTATGCCGCGCGCGCACTGCCCGACCGGCTGATGGGCCTTCTTGGCCTGTCCATCATCCATTTCGCGCGCTGGGTGATCGTAAGGCGCGATCAATGGCCCGATCTCGGCCAACCGCCAGAGGAATTGATCAACGATTACACGATCTTCGTTTCCAATTTCAACGGAACCTGGGATCAGTATATCGATGCCTTCGCGGATGGCCTGCCATCCGGACTGGACCTTTTCTGGTACTCGGCCACCAAATATCCGAAGTCGATCCCGATCAGCCCCTTCAAGGCCTATATCCGCGCCAACCAGATCGACACCGATCATTACTACAACGCCACCCCCGGCGCGGCGCAGCGCGACATCAAGGCGGCGCTGCGCGTGCGCCGCGCGGTGCTGCGGCTGGAACAGGCGCATGCCGCAGGGCCGCAGGCCTTCCGGGCCGCCTGGGTGAAGGAACTGCGCACCGTGCAGAATGATCTGGGCTCGCCCGGCTTCGCGCCGGTCGCCTCCAACGATACAGCCCGCGCCGATCTCAATCGCCAGCCGCTGGTGCTGGCCCGCTGGGGCGGAGGCGAATAATGCCCAACATCGACGGCGGCCATTATTTCCTGACCCTGCTGGCCCCGGTGAAAACCGGCGAGCCGGTGACGGACGGCGGCGTGGTGACGACCCATGCCAACCTGCTGCGGGAAGAGCTGGCGAACCTGCCCACCGCGATGCAGAGCCCGGTTTCGATCGACACCGGCCTCGTCAGCCCCTTCGCCCAGTGCCGGCGCACCCATTTCCTGCGGATGTTCGTGCTGGATCAGCCGATGTACAACGGCCGCGATCCCATCGACCCCTTGTGGAATGTCATCAAGAAACGCGATCCGCTGGTGCATCAGCCGTTCGACGTTCTCTCCCGCCCATGGCTGGTGCTGGCGACCGATTTCGATCTCCGCCCGGACGAGCCTGACAAGGGCCTCAGAAGCTGGGCCGAAGGGCTGTGGACCCGCACCGAGGCGGAGATGCGGGCCATCTTCGTCCACTGCCATGGCTTCGAACAGGTGAATTCCGCCGGCAGCTTCGCCGACTATGTGGCCCGCTGCCAGGTCGAAACCACGATGAGCTTCAATGATTACTGGCCCGGCCGGCCGCCTCTGAAGGGCCTGACGCTGAACGGCCTGCTGTGGCGCGCGGTGCTGCCGGCGGTTGCGCTGGCGGGGCTGGCGCTGCTGCTGGGCTGGGGCTGGTGGGCGCTGGCGGGGGCCTTGCTGGGCCTCGCCGTCGGCGTGCTGCTCGTCATCCGCCTGCTGTGGACCAAGGGCAAGGCCGCCTTTCCCCCCGCGCCGGACAGCGACCTGCCCAGTGTGCTGAAGGCGCTGCATGTGCAGCAGCGTTTCGCCTTCTTCGCGGAAGCCGTGCAGGGCATGGATGCCGATGCGCTGCACGCCAGCTTCGGCCAGTGGCTGTCGGGCGTCCGCCCTGCAGATCCTGAAAGCCCGACACAGGCGCCGGGCGTGATCCGATCCGATGGGGTGCAGCTGGAAATGCCGGAACTGGTCGCAGACAAACAGGTGGATGCCGAGGGCAAGGCGGTGGTGCTGTGAGCGCGCCGCTGCCCGTGGAGCTGGAACTGGGCGACCTGCAGGGGGGCATCCTGTCCGCCTATGGCAAGCTTGGTTTCCCCAAGGCCCGCTACATCCTGTTCCACGCCAAAACGCCGGCGGCAGGCCGGGCCTTTGTGGAAGCGCTTCGCCCGAAGGTCACCACGGCACGGCGCTGGCCCAGCAGCAAGGGCATCGCAACCGGCGTCAATCCGCAGGCGCGGCCCGATTGCACGCTGAACATCGCCTTCACCTTCTGGGGCCTGCTGGCGCTCGACGTGCCGACGCGCACGCTGCGCGGCATGCCCGACGAGTTCATCGACGGCATGGCCGTGCGCGCCCCGATCCTGGGCGACGATGTGAAAGACAATGGCTTCGATTACTGGGATCCGGTGTGGAAGCCCGGCCAGCCCAAGGCGCACATGCTGGTGATGCTGAACGCCCGGGCGGACGACGACGGAAATGCCCTTCCCGCACTGCAGGCGTTGACCGATTTCGTGCTTCAGGCAGCCACCGCCAGCGGCGTGACGCTGCTGGAAGGCCACAAGGGCGCGGATACCCGCTGGCAGGAGCTTTCCGCCATCTATGCGCCGGGCCCCGATGGCAAGCCAAAGCCGCAGCCGACCGAACATTTCGGCTTCGTGGATGCAATCGGCGACCCGGTCTTCGAAGGCCAGTATCCGGGCCGGGAAGAGCTGTTGCGCTGCGTGGGGCAGGGTGCGGTGGATGGCCGGGGCAACTGGCGGCCGCTGGCGCCCGGCGAGTTCATCCTTGGCTGGGCAGACGAGGCACAGGAAGTGGCGGGCGGCGCCATGCCGCTGGATTTCAGCCGCAACGGCAGCTTCTTCGCCTATCGCAAGCTGCACCAGCATCTGGATGCGTGGGACGAATGGGTCAGCGCCCGCGCCAGGGATCTCGCT
>NZ_JAYRCW010000055.1:0-18078 GCF_041909755.1 Sandaracinobacter sp. | reverse complement strand
GAACAGGCGCCTGCCCGGCAGGATGCCCAGCCCGGCATCGACCAGCGTGTCCACATAGAGCGACACGCCCGCTGCCCGTTCCTCGCCGCCGTCCGGGTGGCGCACGCGATAGGCGCCGCCCCGCCCGATCTCGGTGGCGAAGGGCCTGCCATTGGCGCTGCCGAACAGGGAAAAGCCAACCCAGCTGTGATATTCGAAGCCGTGCCGTTCTGTCGGGTCCAGCGTGACGCGCACATCGGGCAGGGCGCGCACCAGCGCTGTCAGCTCGATGGCGAGCGCCGGGGCGATCTTCGCGAGGCGCGGCAGGGCGGTTTCGGCGTCGCCCGCGAGATCCAGCAGCTGGCGATAGGGCCGGGCATCAGTCGCATCCAGTGCGCCCCAGTCCTTGCCGTCCAGCGCGGCCAGCAGCGAGTCGATATCGGCGACCGGCCATGAGCCGCCTGCCAGTTCGGGCACCAGATCGGGCGTGGTCAGGTCGACCGAAAGGTCGCTGACGCCGGCAGCGGCAAGTGCTTCCAGTGCCGTCGTCACCAGCTCGGCGAGCGCGGCCACGCTGTCGCTGCCGATCAGTTCGGCGCCCGCCTGCGTCAGTTCCCGCGACGGATCCAGCTGCCCGGCGCGGGCGCGCAGCACCGGCCCCGCATAAGCGAGACGCAGCGGGCGCGGCGCATCGGCAAGCCGGGTGGCGGCGATCCGCGCGATCTGGCCGGTGATGTCCGGGCGCAGCGCCAGCCCCTCGCCGGTGGCGGGATCGGAGGTGCGGAACAGCGCCCCGCCCAGCGGCTTGCCCAACCAGCGCGCAAGCGAGGCCTCATGCTCGACGAGCGGCGGCGACACGCGGGCGTAGCCGCGCGCCGCAAAGCCATCCACCACGATGCGCGTCAGCGCCGACGCGGCTTCCGCCGCCGGCGGAAGCCGGTCGCGGAAGCCCGACGGCAGGAGCGCCGCCGTCGGCCCCATGGCCGCATATGGGGGGCTGTCGCTCACCCGAACTTCAGCGCCTTCACCGTCTTCACGCCCGGCAGGCGGCAGATATCCCACAGCGTCGGCTCATCCACGCCCGAATCCACCGACAGCAGCAGGATGGCTTCCGCCCCGGCATCGCGGCGGCCCAAGTGGAAGGTGCCGATGTTCACGCCCGCTTCGCCCAGCCGGGTGCCCAGGCGGCCGATGAAGCCGGGCTTGTCCTCGTTGATGATGAACAGCATGCGCGGCGCGAAATCCGCCTCCACCTTGATGCCGAAGATCTCGACGAGGCGCGGCTGCGCCGCCCCGAACAGTGTGCCGGCGACGGAACGTTCGCCGGCCGGCGACTTCACCTTCACCCGCACCAGCGTCTGGTAATCGGTGTCGCGTTCATGGCGCACTTCGGCGACTTCGATGTTGCGGTCCCGCGCCATGGTGGGGGCGTTCACCATGTTCACCGTGTCAGAGAAGGTGCGCATCAGCCCGGCCAGCACCGCGCCGGTGATCGGCTTGATGTTCAGCTGGGCGGCCGCGCCTTCGACCTCCACCGTGACGGCGCGAATCTCGTCGCCCGTCAGCTGGCCGATCAGGTGGCCCAGATGTTCCGCCAGCGCCATGTAGGGCTTCAGCTTCGGCGCGTCCTCGGCCGAAAGGCTGGGCATGTTCAGCGCGTTGGTGACGCCGCCCGTCAGCAGGAAGTCCGACATCTGCTCGGCCACCTGGATCGCCACATTCACCTGCGCTTCGTCTGTCGAGGCGCCGAGGTGAGGGGTGGAGATGAAGTTGGGCGTGCCGAACAGCGGGCTCGCCGTCGCCGGCTCCTCCACGAACACGTCCAGTGCAGCGCCGGCGATATGCCCGCTGTCGAGCCCGGCCTTCAGCGCGGCTTCGTCCACAAGGCCGCCCCGCGCGCAGTTGATGATGCGCACGCCCTTTTTCGTCTTCGCGAGATTCTCGGCAGACAGGATGTTGCGCGTGCTGTCCGTCAGCGGGGTGTGAAGCGTGATGAAGTCCGCCTTGGCCAGCAGTTCGTCCAGCGTCACCTTCTCCACGCCGATGTCCTGCGCGCGTTCGGGGGTGAGGAAGGGATCGAAGGCGATCACCTTCATCTTCAGCCCCAGCCCGCGTTCGGCCACGATGGAGCCGATGTTGCCGCACCCGATCAGGCCCAGCACCTTGGAGGTGACTTCCACCCCCATGAAGCGGTTCTTCTCCCACTTGCCGGCCTGGGTGGAGGCATCCGCCTCCGGCAGCTGGCGGGCGAGCGCGAACATCAGAGCGATGGCATGTTCGGCCGTGGTGATCGAGTTCCCGAAGGGCGTGTTCATCACCACGATGCCGCGCGCGGTGGCGGCGGGCACGTCCACATTGTCCACGCCGATGCCGGCGCGGCCAATCACCTTCAGCTTCTTCGCCGCATCGAGGATCGGCGCGGTCGCCTTGGTGGCCGAGCGGATGGCGAGGCCGTCATAGTCGCCGATGATGGCGATCAGCTCGTCCTTGGTCAGGCCGGGTTTCTCGTCCACCTCGATCCCGCGGGCGCGGAAGATCTCGGCCGCCTTGGGGGACATCTTGTCGGAAATCAGGACACGGGGGGCTTTGGTGTTGGGCATCGCTCAGGCCTCCTTCGCGGTGGCATAGGCCCAGTCGAGCCAAGGAATCAGGGCTTCGATATCGGCGGTGTCGACGGTTGCGCCGCACCAGATCCGAAGCGAGGGCGGGGCATCGCGATAGCCGTTGATGTCGAACGCAACGCCTTCCTTTTCGAGGAGGGACGCCATCGCCTTCGGCAGCTCGGCCGGGCCGTCGATCCGGATGCAGACCGAGGTGTTGGAGCGCGTGGCGGGATCGACCGCGAGGTTCGAGGCCCAGGGGGTGCGATCCACCCAGGCATTCAGCGCGGCGGCGTTCGCGTCTGCGCGGGCAAACAGGGCAGGGCGGCCGCCGATGGATTCGGCCCAGCGAAGGGCATCCAGATAATCCTCCACCGCCAGCATGGAGGGCGTGTTGATCGTCTCGCCCTCGAAGATGCCTTCGATCAGCTTGCCACCCTTCGTCAGCCGGAAGATCTTGGGCAGCGGCCAGGCCGGGGTATGGCTTTCCAGCCGGGCGACGGCGCGCGGCGAAAGGATCAGGATACCGTGCGCGCCTTCGCCGCCCAGCACCTTCTGCCAGCTGAAGGTCACCACATCGAGTTTCGCGAACGGCAGGTCCTGCGCGAAGGCGGCGCTGGTCGCGTCGCACAGCGTCAGGCCTTCGCGGCCATCCGAAATCCAGTCCGCGCCGGGAACGCGCACGCCTGACGTGGTGCCGTTCCAGGTGAAGAGAATGTCAGACGCCTGATCAATGGCGGACAGGTCCGGCAGAACGCCGTAATCGGCCTTGATCACGGTGGGGTTCAGCTTCAGCTGCTTCACCGCATCCGTCACCCAGCCTTCGCCAAAGCTTTCCCAGGCGATCGCGGTGACGGGCCTTGCGCCCAGCAGGCTCCACATCGCCATTTCATAGGCGCCGGTGTCAGAGGCGGGGACGATGCCGATGCGGTAATCATCCGGCACCCCCAGGATCGCGCGGGTGCGATCGATCGCATCCTTCAGGCGCGTCTTGCCGATCCTGGCGCGGTGCGAGCGGCCAAGGCTGTCGGTGGGGAGCTTGGAAAGGTCGTAACCCGGCCTCTTGGCACAGGGTCCGGACGAAAAATGCGCGCGTGCGGGGCGCACGTCAGGTTTCACAGTCATATTCTCTCCTCTCAGAGAGCGCGCGCCGCGTTGGGGCGGCGTGGCCCGCCGCCGCTCATAGAGAGGAAGCGCCGGAGGTCAAGAAAAAGCGGCGCGCATCATTCCGAATGGCTGCTCGCCGCGGCGCGTCGTGGGCGCGCGCCGGCCTGCCAGCCATGCCAGACGACCAGCGCGCCCAGCAGCGCGTGGAGGGCAAGGATCGGCCCCGGCGACAGGGTCGCAATCGACCGGTGAAAGGACGTCCAGGTGCTGGTGGCTGCGAAGGTTTCGAACAGCAGGCTCTGCACGATGATCATGCCGGCCACGATCAGGAAGGGGCGCCGGTTCCGTCCGGCGCGGCGGGCCAGCCACAAGGCGGCAAGAAATCCCATCAGCTGCGACAGTTGCAGGCTGATCCCGAACAGGGGGAAATCGGCCGGGCCGTCGATCCTGAGCCCGGGCATGAGATGGTTCAGCAGGCGCGAAAAGATCGGCATGATGACGAACAGCAGCGTCGCCACCATCGCATTGGCATGCATGGCCATGTTGCGGCGCTCCGCCAGCGCGATATGCACGAGCCACAGGATGGCGACGGCCGACAGTGCGTCGATGATCCCGAGCTTCGATCCCCACAGCTGATAGAAGGCATTGCCGGACGCGGTGGCCGCGGCCATCGAGTAGGTGACGGCGCCGGCCCCAGCCATGAAGAGCGGGAACATCGCAAGTGTCGCCAAGCCGCCCGCGCGGTGCACATCGCGGCGTTTGGCGTTCATCGACCAGGCCTGAAACCCGACTGCCATCATCCACAGCGTGGCCGTGATGCCGTGCAGGTGAGCCAGCCACGACGACGTGCCGATCTGACTGACATATCCCGGCCAGAATGCGACCAGCGCGAGCACGATCAGGAAGCCCACGACATACGGCAGATTGCGATACGGCATGCCTACCCCCCCAGAATGCCCGGAAGAATGCTCGCAGAGCAGCACGCAGGCGTCAATCGGCGGCGGCAGCACGGGTGCAGGGTGTGGAAATCCTCCGCTTGTCCGACTATGTTGGGAGGCAATGAAAAAAGAAGCGATGCACACGCCGTTCAAGCCGGCGTCCCGCGAAGCGGATTTCGCGGCAAACCCCACCCCCACGGCGCAGACGGAACATCCTGCCTATCGCCTGGCCTTTCAGGACGACGACTTCCTGCTGCGCGAGGAGCTTCGCCCGGTGCGCTTCCAGCTGGAGCTGATGAAGCCGGAGCTGCTGCTGACCGAAGCCGGGATTGCCTCCACCTTCGTCTTTTACGGCTCCGCGCGGATCCCGTCGCCGGAAGAGGTGGAGGATCTGCGGGCCGGCGCGGACACGCCCGAGCGCAAGGCCGTCGTCGAGCGGCTGGTGGCAAAGTCCCGCTATTATGAGGAAGCGCGCAAGCTTGCCTATCTCGCCTCCTGCCGGGACTGCAACATCGGCGGCCCGCGCGACTATGTGGTCTGTTCGGGTGGCGGCCCCTCCATCATGGAGGCCGCCAACCGGGGCGCGCACGAAGCGGGAAGCATCTCGGTCGGGCTCAACATCATCCTGCCGCACGAACAATTGCCCAATGCGTTCGTCACGCCGGGCCTCAGCTTCCAGTTCCACTATTTCGCACTCAGGAAGATGCACTTCCTGATGCGGGCGCGCGCGGTTGCGGTGTTTCCCGGCGGATTCGGCACCTTCGACGAGCTGTTCGAGCTGCTGACGCTGGTGCAGACCGGCAAGATGGCGCGAATCCCCATCCTGCTGTTCGGGCGGGAGTTTTGGGAAAATATCGTGAACTTCCAGGCGCTTGCAGATGAAGGCGTGATTTCCCCGCGCGACCTGGAGCTGTTCCACTTCATGGAAACCGCCGAGGACGCCTGGGATTTCGTCTGCCGCCACGCGGCCGAGACGGCGCAGGCGGCCTAGAAGACGCCCGGTATTTCCCGCTGCGCCGTTGTTTCGCGGGGCAGCGGCGTGCGGGGCGCAGCGGCCGACATCGCGCGCGACAGGCCCTGCATCGCCGGGCAGCTCTGGCCGTTCAGGAACCAGAGCGCGGCCTGCATGGAGGCTTCGCCCTGCTCGCCCATGTCGGTGTTGATGTCGTCGATCGCCGCGCAGCTTGCGCCGGTCTTTCCCGCCAGCCCGTTGTAATAGTCGCCCTGCCGGTCCGCATTCTGCGTCGCGAAGGCGACGATGCGCAGCCTGTCGTCGCAGGCGGCGCGGTCCACCGCGATCTGCCCCACCGGCTTGCCATAGGTGTTGGAGCCGATGATGGCGCTGTTTTCGCGCAGCCAGGGGGTCATCGCGTTGATGACCAGTTCGCTGGCCGAGGCGCTGGCCCCCGTGACGATGAAGGCGACGCGCATCGGCGCGATGGATTCGGGCTGCGGCTGGAAGCGCCGGGTTTCGTCATAGGCTGCCTTTGACGGGCGGAAGCTGGTGTAGCTGAGGACATCGCCGCCGGCGCGGTTGCCGCCCAGCAGGTCCGCCAGCAGTTCCGCCACGCGCACCAGCCCCCCGCCGTTGTAGCGCAGGTCCACCACCACCCGTCGCACGCCCTTTGCGCGGAACTGTGCGAAGGCGCGCTTCAGTTCCGGCTCGGCCGTGCTGATGAAGGTGCGCAGGTTCAGATAGCCGATCGGATCATCCGAATCCGGATAGAGGATCGAAACGCCGAACTTCGGGGAGACCGGCGGGATCGCGTAGCTGGCCTTGGTGATCGACGCGGTTTCCTGGATCAGCCCGAGCCTTGGCGCCCAAGTATAGCGCAGCACCCGCGTGACGCCTGCTTCGGAGGGGCCGAGCGCCGCGTAAAGGCCTTCTTCGCCCTCGTTGCGGAGGATATCGGAAACGAGCCTCAGGTTCGTGGCGCTGGTGCCGACCGCCTCGATCAGGGAGCCGCGCGCCAGCTGGGTGGCGCCGGCGGGCGAGCCTTCATACACGTCCGTGACGACGACGCGCCCCTGGGCCGAATCCACCTTCAGGCGGATGCCGAAGCCCGCCGTCGCACCGGTGTCGTAATAGGCATTCTCCTCCGCGATGGAGGCGACATGGGTGAAATAGCGATCCCGGTTCTGCGACCTTGCAGTCGCCGTCAGCGCATCGACATAGTCCGACACGCTGGAATAGGGCGCGGGGTTGGGCGCGGCGGGCAGCGTTTCGGGAAACAGATACCATTCGCCCAGCTGCGCGGCGGCCCAGTCCTGCCGCTCCCGCAAGGTGCAGCCGGATGAGGGCGGCGTGGGCGTTGGTGTCGGCGTCGGGGCAGGGGGGGCTCCACCCCCCGCGTTGCCGCCCGGGCTTCCGCCTGACGAGCAGGCGACCACAAGGCTGGAAACCGCAATGGCGGCAAGCAGGCGCAACCGGAACATCGGCCGCACAGTAACGCGCTTCGGCACGGAGGAAAGAGGCCGCTTCGCGCGGCCTCAGGCCTCGGCCAGGTCTGGATCAGGCCTTGGCGGGGGCAGCCGGTGCGGCGGCGGGCGCGGCAGGAGCACCCGCTGCGGGGGCCGCAGCGGCGTCGGCCGGCGCAGCCACGGCGTCTGCCGCAGGCGCTGCTTCTTCCGCCGGAACGGCGGGGGCGGGCAGCGGGCTGTCGCTCTTGCTGTTCAGGAAGGCGATCAGGTTGGCCCGGTCTTCGGGCTTGCTGATGCCCGCGAAGCTCATCTTGTTGCCCGGCATGGCCTTCTTCGGGTTGGCGATCCATTCCGACAGGGCCTTCCAGTCCCATGTCTTGCCGGATACGGCCTTCATCGCATCGGAGTAGCCGAAGCCGCCGGAATGGGCGTGGGCCGCGCCAACGATGCCATAGAGGTTGGGGCCGATTCCCGCCGCGCCGCCCTTGTTGATCGTGTGGCAGGACGCGCACTTCTTGAACTGCGCTTCGCCCTTCGCCGCATCCGCCGATGCCAGATAGAATTCGATCGGCTTGTCGGCCGCAGCCGCGCCGCCGCCGGCTTCACCTTCGGCTTCCACGCCTTCCACCACGAAGGCGGGCTTTTCCGGCCCGTGCGTGGGGAACAAATAGCCGGTCACGATCGACAGGCCCAGAACGGAAATGGCGGCCGCCAGCACCCAGCCGGCAATCTTGTTCCACTCGTAGCTGTCCACCTGTCCTGCTCTCCGAAGCGTGCGTCATGCGGTCGGCGCCGGGCGGCACCACCTTCCGCCGCGCCTCATAGAAACAGCCGGGAACCTTTGCAATGGCCGCATGCCCCCGCCAATTGCCGCAGGTCCGGGCGCAGCGTTGATGGCCCGTGGTTGACGGAAAGGGGGAAGCACGGGCAAGCGCCGCTGATGCAAAGCTATCCGCCCCTCGCCCAGCATCTCGTCGACGAGATGCGTGCCCGCGCCGCAGCCGAACCCGCCCGCGCCGTCGCGTTCCAGGGCGCGCCGGGGGCCTATTCGCACCAGGCGGTCCGCGAAGTCGCGCCCGAAGGTCTGCCGCTGCCCTGCTTCAGTTTCGAGGATGCGCTGGCCGCCGTGCAGGACGGGCTGGCGGCGCTTGCCGTGATTCCGGTGGAGAACAGCCTGCACGGGCGGGTGGCGGACGTGCATTTCCTGCTGCCCGAATCCGGCCTGTTCGTGACCGGCGAACATTATGTGAAGGTGGAACATTGCCTGCTGGGGGCGCCCGGCGCCTCTCTGGCAGAGGTGCGCGAGGCGATCTCGCACCCGCAGGCGCTGGGCCAGTGCCGCAAGCGGCTGCGCGCCCTGGGGGTGAGGCCCACCAGCTTCGCGGACACGGCGGCAGCGGCCGCCGCAGTCGGTGGAGAAGGCGACCCCTCCGTCGCCGCCATCGCGTCGCGGCTGGCGGGCGAACTGTATGGCAACAGCCTGCTGGTGGAAGGCCTTCAGGATGCCGATCACAACCGCACCCGCTTCCTGCTGCTGGCGCGAACCCCGCGCGACCTTGGCCGGGTGGAGGGGCCGGTGAAGACGACGCTGGCCTTTGAAGTGAAGAACGTGCCGGCCGCGCTGTTCAAGGCGCTGGGCGGGTTCGCCACCAACGGTATCAACCTGACGCGTCTGGAAAGCCATCTGCGCGGCGGGGCCTTCACCGCGGCGGAATTCCTGATCGACATCGAGGGGCGACCGCAAGACGCCCATGTCGCCCGCGCGCTGGAGGAACTGGCCTTCCATTCGAAATGGGTGCGCCTGCTGGGCAGCTATCCGATGGTGCCGCCGGAGGTCGCCGCGCCCTGATCCAAGGCCGGGCGCCTTAAGCCGCTGCGAAGGCTGCCGTTCAGGCCGACAGGGTCTGCGCGACGGGAGCCATCATGTCGACGGGACAATTCGGGCGGGACGCCCAATGACCATCATGTTCAAGCCGCCGGCTGCCGACCGCGCCCGGTTCGGCTGGCGCGATCTGCTGCGGCTGGGGCCGGAAGAGGATCCGTTCTGGCGGCGGGTCAGGCGCAACCAGCTGGGCTATGTGGTGCGGTATCTGCCGGTGCTGGCGCCGGTGATGATCTTCTACAGCGCGATCGTGGTTCTGGCCTTTGCCCCGATCGCCAGCCCGGCGGTGTTCGCCGCATGGCTGTTCGCGCAGGGCCTGCTGTCGACGCAATGGCTGTTCCGGCGCACCTCGCGCCGGCTGCACGGCGGGGGCGCGCGCGCCACCCGCGCCTACATGCGCCGCCTGCTGGGCGAAATGGCGGTCAGCGGCTGCGCCTGGGGCCTGCTGTTCGCGGATATCCTGCCGCTGGCGTCCCCGGCGGACATGATGCTGGTGGTGGCGCTGGCGATGGCGTCGATCGGCGCCATGGCGATCACCACGGCGGTGTTTCCGCTGGGCGCGCTGATGCTGTGCGTGCCTGTCGTGCTGGGGGTCGCCCATGGGCTGTTCCGCATCGGCTGGACCGACCTTTGGATGGCGGTGGCGCTGTTGCTGGGCTTCATCGGCATGCTCGTGCGCGGAAACCTGCAATCCACCTTCGCGCTGCTGTCGCGGCTGAGAGCGGAGCAGCAGTTCGTCGCGCAGGAAGAAGTCGTGCGGCTGCTGCTGAACGAATATGACACCAACGGCTCGGAATGGCTGTTCGAGATCAACCGCGACGGCCGGGTCACCTTCGTGTCCTCCCGCTTCGCGGACGTCACCGGCACGCCGGTCGAATCGGTCATCGGCAGCCTCTGGCTCGATGCGCTGGCAGATAGGGAGGATGCGAAGCCGCTGTTCGAGATCGTGGCGAAGGGCCAGCCCTTCCGCGACCACCTGTTGCCGGTCGAGATCGGCGGCGAGCGGCGCTGGTGGTCGCTTTCCGGCACGCCGAAGTTCGGCCACAAGGGCGAGTTTCTGGGCTATCGCGGTGTCGGCTCAGACGTGACGGATCGGCAGCGCGCGTCGCAGCGGATCAAGGAACTGGCGACATTCGATGCGCTGACGGGGCTGGTGAACCGGCGGATCGTGCACCAGGCGCTGGCCGAAGGACTGCGGGCGGGAAAGGTGGCGCTGCTGTTCGTCGACCTGGACAGGTTCAAGGCCGTGAACGATAGCCTTGGGCATGGCACGGGCGACCGGCTGCTGGGCGAGGTGGCGGCCCGAATCCGCGAGGGGGTCGGCGCGTCGGCAGTGGGGGCAACGACTGGGGGGACAGCCGCAGGCGCGGTGGCCGGGCGGCTCGGCGGCGACGAATTTGCCGTGGTGCTGCGCAACGCCGATCTGGGCGAAGCCGTCCGGCTGGGCGAGCAGCTGATTGCCCGCCTCTCGCGGCCCTATGACCTGGAAACCAGCCGGGCGACCATCGGCGCCAGCATCGGGCTTGCCATCGGGCCGGACGACGGGGCGACGGTGGAGGCGCTGATGCGCGCGGCAGACCTTGCCCTTTATGACGCGAAGGCGCGGGGGCGCGGCCAGGTGAGGCCCTATGACCGGGCGATGCACCAGCGCGCGGAAGACCGGCGCGAGCTGGAGTTCGACCTGCGGTCCGCGATCGAACAGAACCAGCTGCGGCTGATGTTCCAGCCGGTCGTCAACGCGATGGACGAACGGATCGTCGGGTTCGAGGCGCTGCTGCGCTGGCGGCACCCGGTGCGGGGTGAAATCTCGCCCGCAGTGTTCATTCCAATCGCCGAAGAAACCGGGCAGATCGGCCGGATCGGCGCCTGGGTGCTGCAGGAAGCTGCGCGGGTGGCGGCCGGCTGGCCGCGCAACATCCGGCTGGCCGTGAACCTGTCGCCCCTGCAGTTCGATGATCCCCGCCTTGTTGAAACGGTGCGTCAGGCGCTGGCCCGCGCCAATGTCGCGCCGGAGCGGCTGGAGCTGGAGCTGACGGAAAGCCTGTTCCTGGACGAGCGCGCGCAGACGGCGGCGATGCTTGCCGATCTGCGATCGCTGGGCGTCAGCTTTGCGCTCGATGATTTCGGCACCGGCTATTCCTCGCTCGGCTATCTGCAGAAGATCCCGTTCGACAGGATCAAGATCGATCGCAGCTTCGTTCAGGCCAGCGCGCGGGGCGGAAGCGAGGCCGTCGCCATCGTGCAGGCCATCGTCGCCCTTGCGGACAGGTTGGGGATGGAAACGACGGCGGAAGGCACGGAAACGCGAACCGACTTCGAATCGATGCGGCGGCTGGGCTGCAACCAGATGCAGGGCTGGCATTTCGGCAGGCCGATGTCCGCCGAAGACACGCACCGCATGCTGGATCGCAACGGCGCCCGGGTGGAACTGGTGGACGGCGGCGAGCGGCCGATCAGCCCTCCACGCCCGCCCAGGTCGCCAGAAGCCAGTGCGCGATCGCCAGCGGAGGCGGGGCATTCCAGTCCGCCTGCCCATTGAGGGCGGCGCGCACCTCGTCCCGAGTGACCCAGCGGGCCTCTGAAATCTCGCTTTCATCGAGCTTCAGATCGAAGGAGTCGGCGGCGGCGAAGGCCCCCATCATCAGGCTGGAGGGGAAGGGCCAGGGCTGGCTCGCCCCCAGGCGCACGCCGTGGGCGCGCACGCCCGCCTCTTCGAACAGCTCCCGCGCGACGGCCTCTTCCAGCGATTCGCCCGGCTCCACGAACCCAGCCAGTGCCGAGAAGAAGCCCGCCGGGAAGCGTGGCCCCCGGCCGACGAGCGCCTTCCCCTCGCGTTCGGCCAGCATGATCACCACCGGGTCGACGCGCGGGAAATGTTCCGCCCCGCATCCGCCGCACAGGCGGCTGTATCCGGCTTTCTGGATTTCGGTCGGCGCGCCGCAGTTCGCACAGAAGCCATGGCGGCGATGCCAGTCCAGCATGGACCGGGCCTGCGCGACGATCGCCGCCCGCGCATCGCCCAGCACGGTTCCCGCCACCCGCGCATCGGTGGCGGTGCCCGGAATGTCGTCGTCCGCCTTGCCGTCCACGGCGAATCGCGGGTCGCCCTCGGGCGTCAGCCCCAGGAAGATGGTCGTGCCCCTCGGCACCTCGCTGCGCCGCGCCCAGTAGAGATCCTTGCCCCCTTCCGCCATCAGCGGCTTCAGCTCTTCCAGGATCAGGAAACGGGCGGTCGGGTCCATCCGCAGCGCCTGGATCGCCGCCTCGTCGCGGCGCAGATTGTCGGCCCGGTCCAGCGGTGCGCCGGTGAAGCCAAGATGTCCGGTAAATGTCATGCGCCCTCCAGTAGCGGCAGATGCGCGAGCGCCAGTGCTGCGGCGCGCGAGAACAGGGTGGGAAGGCCGGCGGCGGCGACATCCGCGCGGCCGGTCCAGACGGGGTCGATGCCGGGCGGCAGCTGGCGGCGGTCAGCAAGCGCCGTCGACGCCACCTTCAGCTCCAGTTCGAAATGGGTGAAGCCGTGCCGGACGCCTTCAGTCAGAAGCCGCCAGTCCGACGGGAAGGGAAGGGCGTGATCCTGCGCCGCGCCCCAGTCCGTACCGGGCAGGGCCAGCATTCCGCCCAGCAGGCCCTTCGCCGGGCGGCGCACCAGCGCCACCTGACCGCCATGTTCGATCCACCAGACGGTGCCATGCTTCAGCGGGCGCGGCCTGCGCGGCGCCTTCACGGGGAAGGCTTCCGCCGTTCCGGCGAGCCCTGCCGCGCAGGCCGCCGCAAGGGGGCAGGCGGCGCACAGCGGCTTTCGCGGGGTGCAGATCGTCGCCCCCAGGTCCATCATCGCCTGCGCGAAATCGCCGGGCCGGTCAGGCGACACCAGCGGCGCGAGCGCGGCGGCCAGCCGGGGCCGCCCGGCCGGCAGCACGTCCGGCAGGGCGAACAGGCGGCTGGTGACGCGTTCGATATTGCCGTCGATCACCACGGTCGGCTCTCCGAAGGCAATGGCCGCGATTGCGGCGGCCGTGTAGGGGCCAACGCCGGGCAGGCCGCGAAGCCCAGCTTCGGTTTCGGGGAAGCCGCCATTGGCGGCGACAACGCGGGCGGCAGCCAGCAGGTTGCGGGCGCGGGCATAATAGCCAAGGCCTGCCCATTCCCGCATCAGGTCGGCGTCGTCCGCTGCCGCCAGCGCATCCACGGTCGGCCAAAGGGCAAGGAAGCGCGCGAAATAGGGGCCGACGGCGGCAACGGTCGTCTGCTGAAGCATGATCTCGGACAGCCACACAGGATAGGGATCGGGCCGCCGCCGATCCGCGGGCGGCACCCGCCAGGGAAGGCTTCGGGCATGCCGGTCATACCAGTCCAGCAGCTTTGCGGAGATGATTTGCTGGTCGACGGCCATGCCCGCTCTCTGGCACAGGGCGGGGCGATGGCGAAGCCTCCCAAGGATAGGAAGGGTCAGGAACCCGCGCCCCGCCGGAACGGGGTGAGAGACGTCGGCTCGCTGCTGCCCGACGTGGGCGGCACGGCGTTCCGGCGCTTCGGGTTCGTGCAGGGGGCGCTGCTGGCGCGGTGGAAGGATGTGGTGGGGCCGGTCTATGCGCGCTGGTCCATCCCCGAATCGCTGCGCATTCCGCGCGGGCAAACGACGGGCGGGGTGTTGACTATCCGGGTGGAAGGGCCGTTTTCGCTTCAGCTGCAGCATGTCGCGCCGCAGATCATCGACAGGGCGAACCGCATCCTGGGCGCAAATGCAGTCGCGAGGTTGAAACTGGTTCAGGGCGAGGTTCCGAAACCCGCCGAGCGCCCGCAGGCGGCCCCGCTACCGGTGGCGGCGGCGCCGGCCGTCAACCTGTCCGGCGTCAGGGATGAGGGGCTGCGATCCGCGCTGGAAGACCTTGCCGCGCAACTGGGCAGCGCGAAGGCGCCGCCCAGGATCGGCTGACCCGCGTCAGACTTCCACGACGGGAGCGTCCGCGCTCGCCTTCACATTCTCGATTCCCTTCAGCGCGGCGGCCTTCGAGGAATAGCCTTCGGACGAGGTGGCCAGCACATTGCCGTTGCTGTGCTTCAGCCGCCAGCGATGCTCACCGGCCTTGTCCTTGTAGAGTTCGAAGGTCAGCGCCATGAGATTCCTCCACTTTTCCGTTGCTGGTCCGCAAAGGGTTGCAGCTATGCGGGCCGCCTGCAACCCTTTGGTTGAACTGCGCCCGGATGCCGCCTATCTCGGGCGCGGAACCAGCCCCCGGGGCGGGGCGCTACAACTGCTGGGAGCAGGCATGACCACGTTCGACGATCGCGAGAGGGCGTTCGAAAACAAGTTCGCGCATGAAGCGGAAATGGAGTTTCGCATCACCGCTCGTCGCAACCGGCTGATGGGCCTGTGGGCCGCGGAACGCCTGGGCCTGACCGATGCAGAGGCCGAATCCTATGCGAAATCGGTGGTGCAGGCCGATTTCGAGGAAACCGGCGACGAGGATGTGATCCGCAAGCTGATCGGCGACCTGCTGAAAGGCGGCGTGGAAACCAGCGACATCGAAGTGCGCGAGATGCTGGCCCGCAAGGCGGCCGAAGCGCGCGAGCAGATCGAGAAGGCCTGACCCGCCATGCCGATGCCCGGCCACGAGATCGAGGCCGCCATCCGGGCGGCGATTCCGGATGCGGACATCCGGTTGACGGACCTGGCCGGCGACGATGACCATTGGGCCGCCCATGTCACCTCGCAAAGCTTCGCCGGCCTCAGCCGGGTGAAGCAGCACCAGATGGTCTATGCCGCGCTGGGCGGCCGGATGGGGGGCGTTCTGCACGCCCTTCAGCTGACGACTTCCACACCGGCCTGAGCCGCCGAGGAGACCAAGAGATGACCGCAGTCAACGACCGCATCGATGCCATCGTGAACGGCCATGATGTTGTGCTGTTCATGAAGGGCACGCCCCTGTTCCCGCAATGCGGCTTTTCCAGCCGGGCGATCGCCATCCTGGAACATCTGGATGTCGCCTTCCATTCGGTGGACGTGCTGCAGGACATGGAAATCCGGCAGGGCATCAAGGATTATTCCGACTGGCCGACGATCCCGCAGCTGTATGTGAAGGGCGAATTCGTGGGCGGCTCCGACATCATGATGGAGATGTTCGAGGCGGGCGAACTGCAGGCCCTGATGGCCGACAGCGGCGTGAAGGCCGGTTGATCCGGTAAAGCGCCCCAGCTTGGATCCGATCAGCTTCGGCCAGATCTGGCCCGCAACCGTTGCGGGCGTGCGCCGCCATGGCGACATGCTGTGGGCGATCGCGGCCGCCTTCCTGTTCCTGCCGCAGCTGCTGTTCGCGCGGCAGGTGAATGATCGCACGCCCGACCAGTTGTTTCGCGGCGAGCATGTCGCGATGGACAGTGTCGCCGTTCTTCTGGTGCTGGCGGGAACCCTGCTGGCGCAGATCATGATCGCCCGGCTGATCGCGCGCGACGGCACCGGGGGGCAGCCGCTGTCCCGCGATCTTGGCGCAGCGCTGCGCCTGTTTCCGGCCGCGCTCGCGCTGTTCCTGATCCAGGGCATCGCGACGGGCCTTGGGCTGTTCCTGTTCATCCTTCCCGGCCTCTGGATTCTCACCCGGCTGTCGCTGGTGATCCCCCTGGTGGCGACGGCCCACCCGGATCCGATCGACGCGCTGAGGGCCAGCTGGGCGCTCACCTCGGGCCGGGCGCTTCGCCTGTTCGGGATGATCGCGGTGCTGATCACCGGCTTCATGCTGCTTTCGCTGGGGATCCTGGGGCTTGGGGCGGCGCTGGGCGTCATCTCCACGCTGGCGGCGGGCACGGCGGCTCAGGGCTGGGGAATCGGCCGCTGGCTGTTCGAGATGCTGAACGCCGGGGCGTCGGCCGCCTTCGGCACGCTCTATATCGCTTTCCTGACCACGCTGATGCTGGCGCTGAAGCGGCACCCGCCGGAGCAGGGCTGATGCGGCCGGAAATCGTGCTGGTCGTGGCGGCGGCGGACAATGGCGTGATCGGCAAGGACGGCGCCATGCCCTGGCACCTGCCGGCCGACCTGCGCCGCTTCAAGCGGATCACGACGGGCAAGCCGGTGATCATGGGCCGGAAGACCTTCGAATCCATCGGCAAGCCGTTGCCGGGCCGGCACAATATCGTGCTGACCCGCGATCCGCGCTGGCGGGCGCCCGGCGCCACGCTGGCGCCGAACCTTGCCGAAGCGATTGCCGCAGCCGGGCTCGATCCGCGCGCGCGGGCAGACGAGCTGATGGTGATCGGCGGCGCGGAAATCTATGCGCTTGCCCGCCCGATCGCGACCCGCATCGAGCTGACGCGGATCCATGTCTCGCCCGACGGCGATACCTGGTTTCCCGATCCGGATCCGGCCGACTGGCGCGAAGCCGCGCGGGAGGATCATGCGGCGGATGGCGACGCCCCCGCGCACAGCTTCCTCACCTATGTGCGGCGTTGACCCTTTGATCGCTGGCGGCCGTCCCCCTCTGGCCGTACCGGCCGCGCCGCGCTAACGGACATGCCATGAAGCGACTGGAAGGGCAGGGCGAAGCGCCCGCCGATCTGAAGGGCGGCGCGCTGGCGCTGGGCAACTTCGATGGCGTGCACAAGGGGCATCAGGCCGTGATCGGCGCGGCGATCGCGCGGGCGCGGGCCATTGGCGGGCCTGCCCTAGTCGCCACCTTCGATCCGCACCCTTCGCGCCACTTCCGGCCCGATACGCCGCCATTTGCGCTGACCACGCTGGATCAGAAGCTGCGCCATTTCGAATCGCTGGGCGTGGACGGCGCGGTGGTGATCCCGTTCGACGCTGCGCTTGCCGGGCTGACGGCGGACGAATTTGCGGCGCAATGGCTCGCCGGCAGGCTGGGCATCCGCCATGTCGTCACGGGCGAGGACTTCACCTTCGGCAAGGGCCGGTCCGGCGATGCCGCCACACTGGCGGCGCTGGGCCGGCAGCATGGCTTCACGGCAGAGGCGCTGACACCTGTCACGGCGTCGGATGAAACGGTTTCCTCCACCCGCATCCGCGCTGCGCTGGCCGATGGCGACATGGCGGAAGCGACCCGGCTGCTGACCCGCCCCTTCGCGATCGAGGGGGAGGTGATCCATGGCGACAAGCGCGGGCGCACCATCGGTGTCCCCACGGCGAATGTCGAACTGGGTGGCTATGTCCGGCCGCGCTACGGTGTCTATGCGGTGCGCGTGCATCTGCCGGGTGGCGCCATCGCGAACGGGGTGGCGAACCTTGGCGTCCGCCCGATGTTCGATCCGCCGAAGGAGCTGCTGGAAACCTGGATCCTTGACTGGTCCGGCGATCTCTATGGCCGCCGGATCGAGGTGGAGCTGGTGCAATGGCTCCGGCCGGAGCTGAAGCTCGACGGGCTGGAGGCACTGAAGGCGCAGATCGCGATGGATGCAGAAGCGGCGCGCAAGGCGCTGCGATAAGGGGAAGTCACGCCTGACGGGTGGCCCTCAGGCCGGAACGCGGCCTGCTTCCTCCCGAACCAGCTGGCGGGCAAAAGGCAGGCACTGGCCGCACTGCGGGCGGCAGCCGAGCCGCTGATATGCCTCGCGCTCGCACCGGACGCCGCCGCGCGCGACTTCGCGCACCTGGGATTCACGAAGGGCATTGCACGAGCAGACGATCATCGGGCGCTGGTCCATCCGGGGCCGGGGCGGCCCGCTGTTGCGACTGATATGCAGTATGGCGATAAGTTGCAAGAGATTCGCATCAACAATTCGACGAGCGGAGTTAACCGATTTTGACATGTCCGCTGCCCAGAAAGCGGTGGAACAGCGCCCGAACCGTTGTTACGCAGGTGGCAGGGTCGGTTTTTTGGCGGGGAGCGGCGTTTGCGTCCCTGTCTGGGGGCCGAACCTATGGACGTGACTCCACCGCTGCTCGCGGTGTGCGGAACCAGGCCGGAAGTCGTGAAGATGGCGCCCGTCATCGCGGCACTTCGCGCGCGTGGGCAACGCGTCCTCCTCGTGATGACGGGGCAGCACCCCGATCTCGCCCCGCAGATGCTGCGGGAACTGGGCCTCGTCGCGGATATCGATCTTGGCGTTCATCTCGCCGGCGCCGCCCCCGCCCAGTTGCTGGCCGCGCTGCTGATGCGGCTGGCCCCCGTGTTCGCCGCCTGGCAGCCCCGGCTGG
>NZ_JAYRCW010000054.1:0-18541 GCF_041909755.1 Sandaracinobacter sp. | reverse complement strand
TTCCTTCAGCGCCTCGAACAATTGGCCTTCCAGTGCTGCGCCCTCGGCGGTCAACGTCAGCAGGCGTTGACGCCTGTCGTGCGTGCCGACGGCCTGGGCCACAAAACCGGCCGACACCAGATCCGCAAGGACGCGGGACAGCGACTGCTTGGTGATGGCCAGCAGGCGCAACAGATCCGACACGGCAAGGCCGGGCTGGCGCGAGATGAAATAGAGCGCGCGATGGTGGGCCCGGCCCAGCCCCTTGTCGGCCAGGATGGCGTCTGCCCCCCGGATCATGTTGGCATATCCGAAGTAGAGCAGTTCGATGCCGCGCCGGATCTCTGGCTCTCGCAGGAAGAGCGGGGAGGCGCGCGACGCGCCAAGGGTTGGGGAGGATGCGTCAGCCATGCTGCCCGTTTTTGCCGCGTCGGCTCGGCTGGGGCAAGCGCCTTGCCGGCAAAGGAGGGCGCGCCCATCCCGGCCGGGGTGAGCCATTCGTCGGCCAGTGCTGCATATTGGCACCCCTGTCCCAGCCGTCCGCCAGCGGGCCATGCGTTTTTATGTTGCACTGCACGATCGATGGCATTAATCATCGATAATCCTGATTTTGTTCGGGGAATTGTGCTTCGCTTGTCTATGGTTTAGAAGCACTGGTTAAATCGGGTCGTGAAACGGCCCTGCCCGCACGCCACGCCAGTCTGGTGAAAACCGGGGGCATGGCGGGTTGTTCAGAGGTGAATTTGGTGCAGTCTGAAGGCGAAATTCTGGTCAGGCGCAATCCGGCGATCGTCGGCTGGGCCGCAATCGCCATCCTCGCGGTTGTGCTGCTGATGTTCCTGCTGGAGCCGATTTTCCTCGGTCTTGGGCTTGCAGCGGACCAGGCCGTTCCGATGAAGGATTCCACCAGCCGAGCCGCCGACATGGCCGCTGCCCGCGAGGTTCAGGACCTGATCGCGGCAGGAAAGGTCGCATCGCGCCCATAGCCGCTGCCCGCCATGCGGCGGGGCGAGCGCAGCAATGGTTGACCGCGAAGGGCGAGATTCCTAAACGACCTCAAATCCGAGGAGTCTTCACTGGTGCGACCAAAGTTCCGTCTTCGTCCTCTGGTTGCGCTTCTTGTTCCCGTATCGGTTGCCGTGCCGCTGGGCGGTGCATTCGCGCAATCGCTCGATCCCCGGCTTCTGCAGAACCTGCAATCGCAACTCGGCGTTCCTGAATCGGTTCAGCAAGGCGTTTCCCAATCCCAGACGACACCTGCGCCGACCAGCGGAGAGGTTTCGCTGCCCGGTTCGCGGGTGGATACGCTGGAAGAGCAGGAAGTCCGGCGTGCAGAAGCGCGCCAGCAGTTGCGGGAAATCTATCAGCCCTCGCAGATCGAGCGGGATTACCGCCAGCGCCTTCAGGATCGGGACCTTCGCCAGTTCGGCTATGATTTCTTCCAGTCCGCGCCGCCACCGTCGGGCATGCGAACCGGCGCGATCGGCGACGATTATGTGCTGGGCATCGGTGACCAGGTGCAGGTGAGTTTCCGGGGCGCCACCAACCGCACGCAGACCGTGCGGGTGGATCGGGATGGCAAGCTGGTGGTTGGGGATCTGCGTCCGATTCCGGCGGCCGGACGCTCGCTGGGCAGCATCCGCAACGATCTGGCGGCCGAAACCCGCCGCACGCTTCTGGCGACCGATGTCTATGTTTCGGTTGGTGAAGTTCGCGCCATCAGTGTGTTCGTGGGCGGCGAGGTGGAGCGGCCGGGCCAGTTCAACCTGACATCGATGACGGATGTCGGCACGGCGCTGGCGCAGGCGGGCGGTATCCGGCGGTCCGGCTCGCTCAGGCATGTGCGCGTGGTGCGCGCAGGCGGCGGGACGGTGACGGTCGACCTGTATGGCCTGCTGGGGATCGGGGCCCCGCCGACAATCCGCCTGCAGGACGGCGACAAGGTGATTGTCCCCGTGATCGGGCCGACGATCGCCGTAACCGGTGCGGTCGCCCGCCCGGGGATCTACGAATTGCGCGGGGCGCCGACGGTTGGGTCCGCAGTGGCATTTGCGGGCGGCGCGATCCGTCAGCGGGGGGCCCAGGTTGTCATCAGCCGGATCGGGCCTGATGGAAGCGAAATGTTCATCCGCGCCCCCGGCGCAGGGGCGACAGTTCATGCCGGAGACGCCGTGCAGCTGTTCGGCGGCTCGCCGGGCGGGGCGACCGGGCGCGTCGAACTGGCGGGCAATGTCGACAATGCCGGCCCGCGGCCGCTGGTGGCGGCCGGCACCGTTGCCGAACTCGTCGGTTCCTCCAGCGATCTGCGCAGCGACACCTATCAACTGGGGGCGGTGCTGATCCGCCGCGACCCATCGAGCGGCGCCCGATTCTTCCAGATGGTCAATCTGGCGCGGGAACTGCGGGAGCCGGGCGCCACGCCGCTGCAGAGCGAGGACCGGCTGTTCCTGTTTTCGCGCCGCGATGTGGAGTTCATGAACAGTGTCGCGGTCCGGCAGGTCGTTCTGGGCCAGCCGAACCCGATTCCCCAGTGCCGCTCGCTCGAGCGGCTGGAAGCGCTGGTGAAAGACACCGAGGCGTCGCGGTTCAACGCCGTCACGCGGGCCGGGCTTGTCGTGGTGTCCAGCGAGGGCGCCAAGCTCGGGACCGTGGGCGCGGCCCTTGGCCAGACCAGCCGCAAGACCATCGACCAGGCGGTCGCCGGAGAACAGACCCGAAAGGCCGAGGAAGAGGCGACGCCCGAATGCCCGAAGGTGTTCGAGGACGAGCCCGAACTTCTGCCCGTGCTGCTGGAACATAGCGTCAGCATCGGCGGAGCCGTCAGGCGGCCGGGCGCCTATCCGGTGGGGAACTCCGCGTCGGCGCGGGACCTTTCGATGGTGGCGGACGGGATCGTCGTGGGCGCGACGGATATCGTTCTGGATATCAACCGGGGGTCAGGCGGGCCGACGGAGCGGGTGCAGGTTGAAGCCGGTGGCCCGATGATGGCCATGACGAGCCTGATGCCCGGCGATGACATCCGCTACAACGCCCGCCAGGGCGCATTTGAAGGATCCGGCATCCTGCTGTCCGGCGAAGTCTCGCGGCCGGGGCTCTATTCCATCCGCAAGGGCGAGAAGCTGTCCGAACTGCTGGCGCGGGCCGGTGGCCTGACCGATTATGGTTATGCCTATGGCACCGTGTTCACGCGGCGCAGCGTCAAGGAAGCGCAGGAAGAGGGCTTCAAGCGGACCGCGCGGGAGCTGAACAACAGCCTGCTGGCGATCGCCGCGCGGTCAAGCCAGTCCAGCGGAGACGGCCTTGCCGGCGCCGCTGCCCTGATCGAGACGCTGAGCACGGCGGAAGCCCCCGGCCGGATGGTCGTGGAGGCAGATCCCCGCGTGCTGGAGCTGCGCCCCGATCTGGATACCATCCTGGAGCCGGGCGACAGCATCTTCATTCCGAAGCGTCCGAACTATGTGCTCGCGCTCGGCGATGTGAACAATCCGGGCGCCCTGCAGTTCGTGGCGGGCAAGCCGGCGCAGGCCTATCTGCGGGAAGCGGGTGGCATGCAGCGCACGGCCGATGACGACCGGGCGTTCATGGTGCTTCCGAACGGCATGGCGCAGCCGATCAGCGCAAGCGGACGGGGCGGCGGAACCCCGCCGCCGGGCACGACCATCATCGTGCCGAAGAATATCGATCCCCTGTATCGCCTGTCGGTGTTCCGCGACGTGACGGCCATTATCGCGCAACTCGCGACATCTGTCGCCACGGTTGCCGTGCTGGCGAACAACTGATGGCGCTGATCCTTCTGTTTGCCCTTGGCGGAGCGCTGCTTGCGCTGCTGGTGTCGCATTGGGCGATGCCGATCGGCAAGGCGATGGGGCTGCTGGATTTCCCCGATCCCGAAGGCGGGCGAAAGCTGCACGCCCGGGTGACGCCGCTCGTCGGCGGTCTGGCGCTGACAGGCGCGGCGGCATTGGCTGTCGGCGGGATGCTGGCGATATCCGATGCGGTGCCGTCGTCGGTTCTGCTGTGGTTCCTGTTCACGGTGACCGGGCTGTTCCTGGTGGGCGCGATGGACGATCGGCTGGGCCTTTCGGCGCGGGTCCGCCTGCTGATCGCTTCGGCCTTCCTGCTGGCGGCTGTGGCGCAGGTGCCGGATTTCGCTGTCAGCTTCCTGCTGTTTTCCGGCCAGTCCAGCCTGATCCTGATGCCGGGCGTGATCGGGATCGGGTTCACGCTGCTGTGTTTCGTCGGCCTGCTGAATGCAGTGAACATGGCAGACGGCAAGAACGGTCTGGTGATCGGGCAGGCCTTGATCTGGTCCGCGATCCTGATGCTGCGGCTTCCCGCGCACATGGTGCCCCTGATGGCCGCGATTGCGGGCGCGCTGGGCGTGCTGTTCCACTACAACATGAAGGGCCGCCTGTTCCTTGGGGACAATGGCAGCTACGGCCTGTCCGCCATGTTCGGCCTGCTGGGCATCTATGCCTGGAACCATGGCTTCGCTGACGTCCGCGCGGATGACATCGCGCTGATCTTCGCGGTTCCGGTGTTTGATACGCTGCGCCTGATCATCTTCCGCCTGTGGCAGGGCAAGAGCCCGTTCACGCCCGGTCGCGATCACCTGCACCATTATCTGCATGCCCGCTGGGGCTGGCCGCGCCCGCTGGGTTGGGTTCTGACGCTGGTTGCCGTTCCGAACCTGCTGGCGATCGCCTTTCCGGGAACGGCCATGCTGTGGCTGATCGCCACGCTGGCCGGCTATTTCGCGCTGCTGTGGTTCGCGACGGCCGCGCCCCGCATCCGGGCGGCCTGAGGATGCAATTCGGGGCTTGAAGCCCCCGGATGTTCCAGCTATCAGCGCGCCTCCGGACGGATCGGCCCATTGGCCTCCCTCCTGAGACAGCCGGCATTGGGGTGTAGCCAAGCGGTAAGGCAGCGGTTTTTGGTACCGCCATTCCCAGGTTCGAATCCTGGCACCCCAGCCACCGGCCTTTCTCTTCCCGGATCGTTGAGACGCCGCTATAGCGGCGGGGATGAAGCGCCGCAGCGATGCCAGGGGCCAGAACTGGCCGACTTCGTTTGATGTCGCCTGCGCAGCGGGCGTTTCGCAGCCCACGGTTTCACGCGCGCTTCGCGATGATCCCTCGGTTTCACCCGAAACGCGCGAAAAGGTACATGCGGCCGCAAAGGCGCTGAATTACCGGATCGACAGCCGGGCCGCCCGCCTGCGTTCCGGATCGACCGGCACGCTGGCCGTCGCCATCCTCACCCAGCCGGGGCAGGCGCGGGCGCGCGTGAACCCCTTCTATTTCGCCCTGCTCGGCGCGATCGGTGCTGCCGCTTCCGATCGGGGCTTTCACCTGCTGCTGTCGTTTCAGGACAGTCCGGCAAATTTCCGCAGCGACTATGAACAGTCCCATGAGGCCGATGGCCTGATCGTCATCGGCAGCGCCTCGCATGCCGAGGGCTGGGCGCATTTCACCGATGCCCATGCCCAGGGCGCGCATGTGGTGGCATGGGGCGCGCCGGAAGACAGCCTGCCGACGATCCGGTGTGACAATCGGGAAGGGGGGCGGCTGGCTGTTTCGCACCTGTCAGGGCGTGGGCGGCGGCGGATTGCCTTCATCGGGCCGGGCTGGGATCAGCATGTCGCCTTCCGCCTCAGGCGCGAAGGCTGGCTGGATGCCGTTTCCGAGGCCGGGCTGGATCCGATCGAAGCCGACTTGGCCGTTTCGGGCAGCCGCGAAGAACAGGGCGAGGCAGCGATGCGCTCGCTTCTGGCGACCGATCCGGGGTTCGATGCGGTGTTTGCGGCGTCCGATCTGATTGCGCTGGGCGCGATGAAGGCGCTGCGCGAAGCGGGCCGGTCCATTCCGGTGGACACAGCCGTCATCGGGTTCGATGGCATCCCTTCGGCCAGCCACAGCACCCCGGCCCTTTCCAGCGTTGAGCAGGACAGCGAGGTGGCCGGCCGGCTGCTGGTGGATGCCGTGCTGGCGCGCATCGCCGGGCGTGAGCAGGCCGCCACGCCAATCCCGATGCGGCTGGTGGTGCGCGAAAGTTGCGGTCTGCGTTGACCGCCCGCACCGCGGAACGCAATGTCGGCCACGCATGACGACAGCCCCCACCTTTGCCGACATCCGCATCGCGGAAACCCGGATCGCCGCCCATGTGCACCGCACCCCGATCCTGACGAGCCGGGAAGTCGACACAGCCGCCGGTTGCCGCATCCTGTTCAAATGCGAGAATTTTCAGCGGACCGGCGCATTCAAGGCGCGGGGCGCGTTCAATGCCGTTCTTGCGCTTTCGCCGGAGGAAGCCGCGCGAGGAGTCGTCACGCACAGCAGCGGCAACCATGCCGCCGCGCTGGCGCTGGCCGCAAGGGAGCGGGGCATTCCCGCCCATGTCGTGATGCCCAGCACGGCCCCTACGCCCAAGAAGGCGGCGGTTGCAGCCTATGGCGGGCGCATCGTGGAATGCGAACCGACGCTGGCGGCCCGGCTCGCGGCGGCTGACGCCATCGTCTTGGAAACGGGTGCGGCCCTGATTCCGCCGTTCGATCATCGGCTGGTGGCGGCGGGGCAGGGCACGGCGGCGCTGGAACTGATCGCGGATGCGGGGGAGCCGCTGGGCGCCCTGACCTGTCCGGTCGGCGGCGGGGGGCTGCTCGCCGGCACGCTGGTCGCAGCGGCCGAACTGTTGCCATCTGTGCCGGTGATCGGCGCGGAGCCTGCGGCGGCCGATGATGCCGCGCGGGGTTTCCGCCAGGGCCTGATGCAGCCGCAGGTGCTGCCCGTCGCCACGATCGCCGATGGCCTGACGACGGCGATGAGCGACATGACGTTCGGCGTCATGCGCTCGCTCGCCCATGATGTCGTGACCGCTTCGGAGGCGGCCATCGTGGAGGCGATGCGGCTGATCTGGTCCCGCATGAAGATCATCGTGGAGCCGAGCAGCGCGGTGCCGCTTGCGGCGCTGCTGGAGGGGGCGTGGAAACCGGAAGGCGGCGCGGTCGGCATGATCCTGTCGGGTGGCAATGTCGATCTGGAGCGGCTTCCTTGGGGCCGGTGACAGATTTTCCGGCGGCGCTGCGCCTGCCGCGCACGCCGGCCCTTGTCGTGCGCCGCGCCGCGCTGGAAGCCAACCTGTCCGCCATGCAGGCGGCCTGCGATGCGGCGGGCGTGCGGCTTCGGCCGCATGGCAAGATGGCGAAGTGCAGCCGCCTGGCGTTGCGGCAGATCGAACTTGGCGCCGTTGGCCTGTGTTGTCAGACGGTGGGGGAGGCGGAGGCCTACGCCGCCGCCGGGGTCGGCGACCTGCTGCTCTCCGCGCCGGTGCCCCCCTGGGGCTGGCCGGTGCTGGCGGCGCTTGCCGGCAAGGGTGTGCGTGTCACGGCCGTGGTGGATAGTGTGCCGCAGGTGGCGCTTGCCCCGGAAGGCGTGGAGCTGATTGCGGATGTGGACGGCGGCCAGCATCGCAGCGGAACCAGCTTTGCAGGCGCGCCGGCGCTGGTGCGCGCCATCCTCGGCTCCGGCAGGCGCTGGGCGGGCATCCAATGCTATCTGGGCCATCTGCAGGCCGATCCGGATCGGGCAGCCGCCCATGCCGCGGCGATGGGGCACATCCGGTCGCTGATCGCCGAACTGGAAATGCAGGGGCTGAAGCCCGCCGTCATCACCGGCGGCGGCACCGGTACCGCTGCCCTCGACCTCGCGTCGGGCGTTTTCACCGAGCTTCAGGCCGGGTCCTATGCGCTGATGGATGCAGCCTATGCCATGGCGGGTGCAGCCTTCGAGCCGGCGCTGCTGCTGGCGGCGACCGTGGTTTCCGTGCAGCACAAGAGCCACATCACCATCGATTCCGGCCTGAAGGCGTTGTCGGCCGACGGGCCGCCGGCGCGGCTCGTTGCGGGCGCACCCGATGGCGCCCTGTTCCGCTTTCAGGGGGATGAGCATGGGGCGCTGGTTCACCCGCGGTTCGCCGCGCGGTTGAAGGCGGAAGGCTTCGGCGCTGTTTCCGCGCTGGATACGGATTCGGACATCGCCTGGCCGGACTGGCCGGCAGAGGGCGGGCTGGTCTGGCTTCAGCCCGGACACGTCGATCCGACCGTCAACCTGCACGACATGCTGTGGGTCGCGGATGAGGACGGCGGCCTAGAGCCCTGGCCCATCGATGCGCGAAGGACCACGCCATGGCCCGCCTGACCAGGCAGGAAGCGGCCTGGTCGCTGACCGAATCCGCCAACGAGCCCTATCTGAACCTTGTCCAGCGCTATGTGTTCGCGCCCTATTTCGCGGGGACGATCGCAGCGACACAGGCGGAAGGCGCCAGCATTTGGGGCTATGCCCTGGGGGCGGCGGGCCTTGCGATCGCCATTCTGGCCCCCGTGCTGGGCTCGATTGCGGATTCGGGGGCACGGCTGAAGCCCTGGCTGGCCGGCGCCGGCCTGGTGACATTCCTGGCCGCCCTTTCGCTGTGGTTTGCCGCCCCCGGCACACCGCTGCTGGCGGTTGCCATCCCGATTTTCATCGCGGGCGTTTCCGTCGAGCTGATGAACCAGTTCGGCAATGCCTTCCTGCCCGTGGCCGCCCGGCCGGAACGGATGGGCCTGTTGTCCGGGCTTGCGTTCGGGTTCAGCCAGCTGGCGGGTATCGCGGCGCTGCTGGTCGTGTTGACGTTGTCGGCCGCCCCGCCGGTGTTCCTTGCGGGGGTCGAGAATGGGATCGACCGGATGGCCGGGCCGATCGCGGCCGGCGCCGTGCTGCTGTTTCTTGGGCCATTCCTGCTGGTGGGCACCGATCGGCAGGGCGATGGCCGGGCCTCGGTCCGGCAGGGGCTTCAGGATCTGAAGTCCACGCTGCGGGAAGCCTGGGCAGACCGGAACATGCGCCTGTTCCTGATCGTGCGGATGGTTTCCGCCGATGGCATGGCGGTGATCTTCGCCTTCGGGGCGGTGCTGGGCGCGGCTTCCTTCGGCTGGAAGGCCGATACGCTCGCCCGTTTCGGGCTGGCGATCACCTGTTTCGGCGTGATCGGCGGCTTTTCCGGCGGCTTCATCGATGGCCGCATCGGGGCCCGGCGCTTGTCGCTGCTGGGGCTGATCTTCATGATCGCCGGCGCGGTTTCCGTGATCCTCACCGATGCAGGCCGGATGTTCGGGATCCCGACTGGCGTTCCACTGGGGGTTCCGCTCGCCTCGCCGCAGGAATGGGGGTTCATGGCATCCGGCGCGCTGATCGCGCTGGGGGCGGCCTTCACGCTGGCGGGCATGCGCACGATGATGGCGATGTTGGCGCCGCGCGACCGGATCGCAGCCTATTTCGGACTCTATTCGTTCGTCGGCAAGGCGACGGCCTTCGTGGGGCCGACACTTGTCGGCCTGATCGCCAGCCTGACAGGGTCCGTCAGGCCCGGAATCGCCGTTGCGGTCGCCTTCCTGCTGGTCAGTTTCGTCCTGCTGATCCGCGTGCGCTCCCCAATTCGCCAAGTGGCCTGAGCCTTCGCGCTGCGCAATGTGGCGGGCGAGGGAGATTGACCATGGACTTTGCGCTGCCTGAGGATCTGAAGGCCTATCTGGCCGAGCTGGACGCCTTCATCGATGCCGAAATCAAACCGCTGGAAAATGCGGACGACAATATCCGCTTCTTCGATCACCGCCGCGAATGGGCCCGCACCGATTTCGAAAATGGCGGCCTGCCGCGGCACGAATGGGAAGCCCTGCTGCGCAAGGCCGCGATCCTGGCGGACGAGGCCGGCCACTGGCGCTTTTCCGCACCGAAGAAATATGGCGGCAAGGATGGCTCCAACCTGTGGATGGCGGTGATCCGCGACCATTTCGCGCGCAAGGGCCTGGGCCTGCACAATGATCTGCAGAACGAACATTCGATCGTGGGGAATTTCCCCTTCGTCGCCATGTTCGAAACCTTCGGAACCCAGGCGCAGCAGGAGGAGTTCATCCTGGGCGGTTTCGCGCGCAAGCGCATCACCGCCTTCGGCCTGACAGAGCCCAACCACGGATCGGATGCGACCCACATGGAAACCCGCGCGGTGCGGGAAAGCCGCGACGGCGTGCCCGGCTGGCTGATCAACGGCGAGAAGATGTGGACGACGGGCATGCATGTGGCGACGCACGTGGCCACCTTCTGCCGCACGTCGGGCGCCGATGGCGCGGCGCGCGGCATCAGCTGCCTGCTGGTGCCCAGCGATACGCCCGGCGTGAAGGTCGAGGAATATCTGTGGACCTTCAACATGCCCACCGATCACCCGCGGGTCAGCTTCACGGATGTCTGGGTTCCGGAATCGGCGCTGCTGGGGCCGCCCGAAGGCGGGCTCGCGCTGGCGCAGAGCTTTGTCCACCAGAACCGGATTCGGCAGGCGGCCTCCTCGCTGGGCGCCGCGACCTTCTGCGTGGAGGAAAGCGTGCGCTATGCCCGCGAGCGCAAGCCGTTCGGTGAGGCATTGTCGAAGAATCAGGCCATCCAGTTCCCACTGGTCGAACTGGCGACCCAGTGCGAGATGCTGCGCCTGCTGATCTACAAGACCGCCTGGGAAATGGACAGGATGCCGCACGAGGCGATCGAGCAGCAGCTGTCGGACAAGATTTCCATGTGCAACTATTGGGCGAACCGGCTGGTGTGCGAGGCGGCCGACCGGGCGATGCAGGTGCATGGCGGCATCGGCTATTCCCGGCACAAGCCGTTCGAGCACATCTTCCGCCACCACCGCCGCTATCGCATCACGGAAGGGTCCGAGGAGATCCAGATGCGCAAGGTGGCCGCCTATCTGTTCGGCTATCTGGGGCCGCGCAAGGCGATGTTCCAGGCAGCGAAATAGGCAAGGGCCGGGGCGCGCGGGCGCGCGCCCCTCAGCCGCGCATCCCCGGCCTCAGGGTTTCGGCGGCTCCTGCGGCCTGAACAGGTCGCCGATGTCCTTCACGAAGCGGCGGACGGCGAAGAAGATGCCGATGGTTGCCGCCAGCAGCAGCAGGGCCAGCACCAGCGCAATCCACGGGTTCGCAAGCGCCACCAGCAGCGTCGTCGTCGTGGCCACATCTTCCGCCGAGGACATGACCACATTTGAAACCGGCTCCGGGCTGGCGTTCACGGCCGCGCGCGTGCTGGCCTTGGCGCCGTGCGTGAGCAAGGCAGAGCCGCCGCCCAGCAGCAGCACGACGATCTGCCAGACCGGCTGCGCGGGATCGACGATCGCCAGCGCCAGCAGCGCGCCGCCCAATGGACGGATGATGGTGTGAATCCCGTCCCATGCGCTGTCGACCCAGGCGATCTTGTCGGCCAGGAACTCTGCGACCGCACCCAGAAGCGCAACCGCAAGCACCCAAGGGTTGCCCAGAACCTTCAGGCCGGTGAGATGTTCGGGCAAGGGGATGATATCGAAATACATGGCGATGCCTGCCACGAGGACGGCTGCGTAAAGCCGCCAGCCCGCAAGCAGGCTGAAACTGGCGGCCATGGCGATCAGTTCGGTCGGTCCCATTGTCGGCTCCCCACCCCGGATGCCGGAATTTGCCTGCAGATCCGGTGGATTGGCAAGTGGGGCGATTGAGGACAGGCCGGCATGCGCCTATCTGGTGAGCGTGAACGCACCATCCGCCCCCCCGCCGCCCGCCCGCACCGACAGCCGCTCGATCGAAGCGCCGCCCTCGCGGAAGCTGACCAACCTGGGCCTGTTGTGGGGCTATGCCCGGCATTATCCGGCGCAGATCACGGCCGCCTTCGTGGCGCTGGTGGTGGCGGCAAGTGCAACGCTGGCGATCCCGCAGGGATTGAAGCTGGTGGTGGACAAGGGCTTCGGCGCCGGGGCTGGGGCGGAAATCGCGCCCTATTTCATGGGGATGCTGGCGATTGTGCTGGTGATGGGCCTGGCCACGGCGACGCGCTTCTATTTCGTGAGCTGGATGGGTGAACGTGTCGTGGCCGATCTGCGCCGCGATGTGCAGGCGCATCTGGTGCGGCTGGACCCCGCCTTCTTCGAGCTGAACCGGCCATCCGAAATCGCCTCCCGTCTGACGGCTGACACCAGCGTGATCGACCAGGTCGTGGCGACCTCGGTTTCGGTCGCGCTGCGCAACCTGTTCATGGGCGTCGGCGGCATACTCTATCTGTTCTGGCTGAGCCCCAAGCTGACCGCGCTGATGCTGGTGGTGATCCCCGTGGTGATCCTGCCCATCGTGATCATGGGGCGGAAGGTGCGGACGCTGTCGCAGAAGAGCCAGGATCGCGTCGCCGATGTGGGCACCATCGTGTCTGAGGTGTTGCGCGCCATCAAGGTGGTGCAGGCCTTCGGTGCGGAAGAGCGGGAAACACGCCGCTTCGCCGCCGCTGCCGAGGCGGCCTTCGCCACGGCAAAGCGGCGCATCACCTTGCGATCGGTCATGACGGCGATCGTGATCACGCTGGTGTTCGGGGCCATCACGCTTGTGCTGTGGGAAGGCGCACGCGACGTGATCGCCGGGCGGATGAGCGGCGGCACCATCACCGCTTTCGTGCTGGCGGCGGCCCTGGTTGCGGGCGCCTTCGGGGCGCTGACCGAGGTTTATGGTGATTTCCTGCGGGCGGCGGGCGCATCGGCGCGCCTGCGGGAGCTGCTGGCGGAACGACCGGCGATCACCCGGCCCGCCAATCCGGCCCTCATGCCGGAACCGCCGCAGGGGCGGCTGCTGTTCGACCGGGTGTCGTTCCGCTACCCCAGCCGGCCCGAGATGGCCGCCCTCAATCATTTCAGCCTGGATATCCGCCCCGGCGAACGGGTGGCGGTGGTGGGCCCCTCAGGCGCCGGGAAGACGACGCTGTTTCAGCTGGTGCAGCGCTTCTATGATCCGGCCGAAGGTCGGCTGCTGATGGATGGCATCGACCTGCGCCTTGCCGATCCCGCCGAGATTCGTGCGCGGATCGCGATCGTGCCGCAGGAAGCCGTGGTGTTCATGGGCTCCGCGCGGGAGAATATCCTCTATGGCCGGCCCGGCGCGAGCGAGGCGGATATCTGGGCCGCGGCCGAAGCCGCCAATGCCGCGACGTTCCTGCGCGCGCTTCCGAAGGGGCTGGACACCGAACTGGGGGAGGGTGGGGCCCAGCTGTCCGGCGGGCAGCGCCAGCGGATCGCGATCGCGCGCGCCCTGCTGAAGGACGCGCCGATCCTGTTGCTGGATGAAGCCACCAGCGCGCTCGACGCCGAAAGCGAGGCCGCCGTTCAGGAGGCGCTGGAGCATCTGATGGAAGGCCGCACCAGCCTGGTGATCGCGCACCGGCTGGCGACCGTGCGCGACGCCGATCGCATCGTGGTGATGGACCAGGGCGAGATCGTGGAGATCGGCCGGCACGAAGAGCTCGTCGCGGCCGAGGGCCTCTATGCGCGGCTCGCAAGCCTGCAGTTCGCCGGGCTGGACTTCAACCGGGAGTAGGGCAGGGGCGCTGATGACAGCCTGGCCCCTGCTCGGGGCAGTCCCCCGTGGCTTGCGCCGAGGGCCCCGGCATCGTCCCTTCATCGGAACGCACCCAAGCCCCATGTTGGATGGGAAGGATCGGAGCCGGTGGAGGTGAAGCGGTTTGCAAGAGACCGCTTCCCTTGTCCCGGGCGGCGGCCTGACGGAACGGTGGGTTCGCTCGTCGCTGACCGGGGTACGGGCAAATGCCCACAGGCAGAGGATGTGTGCCCCTTGGGGCAGGCAAAAAAAAGGCGGGGCCGAAACCCCGCCTTTCCATCTGGTCTGTCCGGCATCTGCGACTTCGGGAAGCCCGTCGTCGCGGTGACCGGGAAGCCTTCGCTTACGCGTAGGCCTCGTTGCCGACGAAGCCCATCTTCTGGATCCCGGCCTGTTGAGCCATCGCCATCACCTTGTTGACGACTTCATACCGGGCCAGCTGGTCCGGCTTCAGCCGCAGTTCGGGTTGCGATTCCGCCGGTTGAATCTGCCCGACTTGCGTCAGGTAGGTGTTCAGCTGCTCGAGCGTCACTTCCTGATCGTTCCAGTAGATCGTGTTCAGGAAGTCGATGTTCACCTGATTGAAGTCAGGCTTGATATCGTTCGGCAGGTTGGTCGGCGGCGGAAGGTCAAGCTTCGTCGCGTGGGTCTGGATCGGAATGGTGATGATGAACATGATGAGGAGAACGAGCATGACGTCGATCAACGGCGTCGTGTTCATTTCGCCCATCGGCTTGTCTTCGCCACCACCGGATCCCACTGACATTCCCATAATAGTTCTCCGGGTTCTTAGCGGGTTGGCACGGTGCCGGGGGGCGGGTTCGAGATGAAACCGATCTTCTGATAGCCGGCCCGTTGCATGGCGAAGATGGCTCCGCCGATGCAACGATATTCGGTGCTCGCATCGCCCCGGATATGGACTTCCGGAAGTTCGATCTTCGCACCGGCCGCCTTCTGCTTTTCGACCTCGTCCAGCAGATAGGTGGCGCCCTTTTCCCGAAGCTGTTCAGTCGAATCGAGCTTCGACATTCCCCAGAAGATGTCGCAGTTCGCATCCACCGACAGGGGAACATTCTCGGGCTTGGTGATGGTGACGATGTTTGCCACCTTGGGCAGTTCCACCGGAACCGTCTGGATAACGACGGGCACGGTGATCAGGAAGATGATGAGGAGAACCAGCATCACGTCCACGAGGGGCGTGGTGTTGATTTCCGACATCAGGGCGCCGTCTTCGTTGTCGCCCCCTACGCTCATTCCCATGGGTAATTCCCCTTGGCGGTGCGCGAGACGCGCTTACTTCTTGACGGGGGCGGCGGCAGGAGCAGCCGGCACCGGACGGGCCATGCGCGAACCCGACAGCAGGTAACCGTGCACGTCGGCGGCAAAGGTGTTCAGCTTTTCCATGATCGTCTTGTTGCGGCCGGCCAGGTAGTTGTAGCCGAGCACCGCAGGCACCGCGACCGCGAGACCGATGGCCGTCATGATCAGGGCTTCACCGACGGGGCCGGCGACCTTGTCGATGGCGGCCGAACCGGAGATCCCGATGTTGATCAGGGCGCGGTAGATGCCGATGACGGTGCCGAGCAGACCGATGAACGGCGCGGTGGCGCCGACCGAGGCGAGGAACGACAGGCCCGACTGCAGCTTGTTGGAAATGAGGCCGGCCGAACGGTTCAGCGACATCGTCACCCACTCGTGCTGGTCGATCTGGTCGGTCAGCTTGCCTTCATGGTGGTCGAAGGCGCGCAGGCCGTCGTCAGCCAGCTGACGGAACGCCGAGTTCTTGTCGAGCTTGGCGGTGCCTTCCTTCAGGCTGGTCGCGGACCAGACCTTCTTTTCCACGTCAGCGGCTTCGTTGAGCATCTTCTTCTGCTCGAACCACTTGGTGAACATGATGTACCACGAAACGACGGACATCAGCACCATGATGCCGAAGATGACCTGGGCGATGATGCCGCCCTGTTCGAGTGCGGCGACCAGGCCGTACGGGTTCTCGGTGGTAACAGCAGCCATGTTTAAGTCCCTCTAGCGTAAATTGGGTTGTTCGAAGATTCGAATGCGTCGCTGGTGTCCGGAGCCGCCTTAGCGGCCTTCCCGAAGCTGCCAGCGATAGTTGCGGTTGATCGACGCCTCCACGGGCTGACCATTTTCGGTGGCGGGCTTGAAGCGCCAGCGCCGTTCGGCGATCTGGCAGGCCCGCTCATCGAGGCGGGAGAACCCGCTCGACTTGGTGACCGAACAGGCCTTCACGCGGCCGTCGACGCCCACCGTCACCCGCACGCTCGTCACGCCTTCCTCGCCGGCCCGGCGCGAAGCATCCGGGTAGTCGTCTTCGGAAACCGTGAAGGTACGTGCGATCGCCTGAGGCGGCGTGCCGGGAACGGCAGCCGGCGCAGGCGCCGGCGCAGGCGCCGGCGGCGCCACGGTCGGCTGCGGTTGCGGAACCGCAGTCTGCGTGGTGATGGTCGGCGGCGGAGGCGCCGAGGTTTCGATCTGGACGTCCGGCGGCGGAACGTACGGCGGAATATCTTCGAGCTTCGGCGGCGGCGGCGGCGGTTCGTCCGGCGGCGGCGCCTGCTCTTCGATGTTCACCGTTTCCAGCGGCCCGGTGATGACCTTCACGGCCTTGATCGCCAGGCCGGAAATCAGGGCGTAGCCAAGCAGCACGTGGAGAATCGCGACCGCAATGATCGCGTACCACGTCCGCTTGCTGATGCCTTCCTGCTGCAGATACGACATAGGCTCAGTGCCACTCCCTCTCAGCTGCGCGGCCCCCTAAAGGGCTGCCTGCCCAGTTCAATCACGACCTCGGAAAGAAGTCGCAGTTCCTCTCCAGGGCAACTGTCCACAACCGTCCGGCGGAGACAACTGACCCTGTCAATCCCAGGTTCCGATCACGCCCCCCACAGGCGCCCGGGCCTTTCAGCTGCCACCGGTTCCCCAAAAACGGAAAACTGTGGACCAAAACGCCCGGAAAGATGGAACATCCGATTCGGACGCACCCCTTACCGGCTGACCTTCCGGGCGCGCAACCTGAATATGCCCGCGATTCGCCCGGCCCATGCTGCGGCTCTTTATGGCCGTGGTGCCCTTATGGTCCCCTGGGCAAGCATCAGGCCGGATCGCGGCAAACTGCGACCCGGATGCAGTTTTGATACCGCTCGCCTCTTTCAGCCGCAACCGCTTTTCGTGTAGCCGCGTTTTTCCATGCTTTTGCTGCGCCGAACCCTTGTTTCCGCATTTGCGGCCGTTCACCTGCTTGTTGCAGCCCCCGCGCAGCCGCAGGCCCCGGCCATTCCCCTGTCATGGACGGACTGGGCCGACCTCGCGCTGTTAAGCCCCGTGGTGATCCGCGCAACGGTGAACCGCGTGGACCGGCTTTCGAAAAAGGAGGCGCCCGACGTGCCTCCCGGCGACGTTCGCGCGCTGGTGCGTGCGGATCTGGCGGCTGCGCTGAAATCGCCCGGCGTGTTGCCGGCGGAAGCGGCCTGGCGCTGGCAGGGTCCTGCTGATGCGAAGGGGCGCGTGCCGTTCGGCAAGAAGGCCGATGTGCTTCTGTTCGCAGCCCCGCTTTCGGGCGGCGCGGATCCGTCCGTGCAGCCGCTCGCGCTGTCAGGCGTATCGGGGCAGCAGCCGTGGAGCGCGGAAGGCGAGGCCGTGGTGCGCGATGTGCTGCGGCAGGCGTTGAAGCCGGGGGCGGACGGCCTGATGGTGACCGGCCTGCGCGACGCGTTCCACGCCGAGGGAGAGATTGCGGGCACATCCGAAAGCCAGTTCTTCCTGCGCACCGAAGGCAGCGCGCCGCTCACGCTTGTCGTGACCCGCGCGCCGGGCGTGCCGGCGCAGGTCAGGGTGGCGACCGGGGAGCTGGTGGATCGTGCGCAGCCCGTTCAGCCGCGCACGTTGCTGTGGCGCGGGCTCGCCTGCGGGATGCCTGCCCGGCTGCCTGCGGCGTTCAGCGGCTCATCGGCGCTGGCGGCTGACTGGGCCCTGGCCCGCCGCGCCATCGGCGCCTGCGGGCGGACGCTGCCCTAATCCGAAGAAAGAAGAACGCCGACGGCGCGCGCGTCCGGATAGACATCGGGTTTCCGCAGGCTCACCGTGAGGCCGATCACGCCGGGCTTCCCCGCGATCATGTCGAAAATTTCCTGCGCCAGCGTTTCCTGCAGGTTGAAGCGCCGCCCGTCCATCAGCGCCCGGATGCCGGTGCGGATGAAATCATAGTTCCAGCTCGCCTCGCGGGTGTCGGCCTCCGGCCAGTGCGCCATATCCAGCCGGACATGAACGGTCGCCAGCAGCCGCTGCGGAATGCCCACTTCGAAATCATGGAAGCCGATGTCGGCACCCAGCTCCAGATCTTCCAGGAACACTTCGTGCGTGCGCGGGGTGAGGGCGGGGTGCCGCCCTTCGGACAGGGGAATCACGGTCATGGGGCGACCATATAGGCGACATCCCGGGGAAGCGCGAGGAAGCGCTGCCCGCCGTCGATCACCAGCGTCTGGCCGGTCACTGTCGGCGTTTCCACGAGATAGAGGAGCGCGCGGACCAGATCGGACACATCGACGCCGCGCCCCAGCGCATTCATGACATGTGCCTTTTCGAAATTGGCCCGGCTTTGCGGACCGGAAACCAGCGTGACGGAAGGCGCGATGGCGTTCACGCGGATTCGCGGCGCAAGCTGCCGGGCCATCAGGTCGGCGGCCCCGGCAAGCCCCATCTTGGAGATCGTGTAGCTGAAGAAATCGGGATTGGGGTTCGACAGTTTCGCGTCGGACAGGTTCACGATCAGGCCGTTGCGCCCGGCGGGCAGGGCGGCGGCAAACGCCTGCGACAACAGCACCGGGGCCAGCAGGTTCACCGCCATATGCTGGTGCCAAAGGCCCATGTCGATTCGGCCGAAGCTGTCTTCCACGAACAGCGAGGCGTTGTTCACCAGCAGGGCCGGCGCGGAAGGCAGGGCGGCAAAGATCCGGGCGGCGGCATCCGCTTCGGCCAGATCCGCCTGCACGAGGATGGGGGAGGCGTGGCCGGCAGCGGTCATCGCTTCCGCCGCAGCCTCGGCTTCGCGCGCGGACCGGTTGTAATGAAGGGCGATGCGGAAGCCGCGCGCGGCCAGTGCATCGGCAAGGGCAC
>NZ_JAYRCW010000053.1:0-18872 GCF_041909755.1 Sandaracinobacter sp. | reverse complement strand
GGCCCGCCCTGCTGCCACAACAGGCCCAGCATGACAGCGCCACTTTCCCCCCATGTCCGGCTCGACGTCGATGGCCCCGTCGCCCGCCTCCTGCTCGACAGGCCGGACAAGCGCAACGCGCTCGATCAGGCCATGTGGGAAACCATTCCCCGCCTCGTGCAGCAGGCCGTCGCCACCCCCGGCGTCCGCCTCCTCCGCCTCGGCTCCGCCCACCCCGGCCTCTTCTGCGCCGGCGCCGACATCGCGGAATTCGCGGCCTGCTCTGCCGATCCCCGATGGCGCGCCCGCAACCAGGCCGCGATCCGCGCCACCCAGCTCGCCCTTTCCCGCGCGCCCATCCCCGTCATCGCGCTCGTGGATGGCGATTGCGTCGGCGGCGGCTGCGGCCTCGCGCTGGCGGCCGATATCCGCATCGCCTCGCCCCGCGCCCGTTTCGGCATCACCCCGTCAAAGCTCGGCCTCGTCTATCCCCTCCACGACACCCGCCTTCTGGTCGAACTCGTCGGTCCCGGCCACGCCCGCCGCCTCCTCTACACCGGCCGCCTGATCCCCGCCGCCGAAGCCCACCGCATCGGCCTTGCAGAGGAACTGGCAGACGATGTGGAACTGGCCGGCGATGCCCTTGCCGCCGAAATGCTCGCCGTCTCCGCCTTCACCCAGCGCTCCACCCGCGCCACCGTCCGCCGCATCCTGGAGGGCCAGGCAGACGACGACGAGGCCAGCACCACCCTGTTCGACGAAGCCTTCACCGGCCCGGATTTCGCCGAAGGCGTCTCCGCCTTCCTCGCCAAGCGCAAGCCCCGCTTCCCCGCATGACGCACCCCAACGCCCCCCGCCTCCTCGACGGAGACGATCCCCGCATCCTCCTCGTGTGCGATCATGCCTCCAACGCGGTTCCCCCCGGCCTCGATCCCGGCGTCCCGCCAGAGGCCATGCGCGATCATGTCGCCTGGGACATCGGCGCCGAGGCGCTCACCCGCGCCGTCGCCGCCACGCTCGGGTGCCGCGCCTGGCTCGCCTCCGCCTCCCGCCTCGTCGTCGATTGCAACCGCGATCCCGATCATGCCATCCCGGAAAAGAGCGACGGGCTCGTCATCCCCGCCAACGTCGGCCTCTCGCAGCCCGCGCGGCAGGCCCGCCTCGCCCTCCACCACGCTTTCCACAATGGCCTCGCAGACCAGATCGCAGCCCGCCCGCCCCTGCTCCTCGTCTCCATCCACAGCTTCACGCCCGCGCTCGCCTCCGCGCCCGCACCGCGCCCCTGGCCGATCGCCATCCTCTGGAACCAGGATTATCGCGCCGCCGAACTCGCGCTGGCCGCCCTCGAATCCGAACCGGATCTCGGCGGCCCCGTCGGCGCGAACGAGCCTTATTCGGGGCAGGTCCTGAACTACACGATGGATCGTCATGCCGAAGCCGCCGGCCTTCCCTATCTCGGCTTCGAACTCCGGCAGAACGGCCTCACCTCCGAAGCCGGCGTCAGCCGCTGGGCCGCCGTCGTCGCCCGCACCATCACCACCACGCTGGAGGGCCTGTGTTCGGCATCCTGAAATTCATCCTGAAGCTGCTCGCCTGGCTGGTGGCCCTCAGCCTCGTCTGGGTCGTCGCCTATCGCTGGGTGAACCCGCCCACCACCAGCCTGATGATCCGCGATCATCTGAACGATGTGCGGATCTACCGCGAATGGGTCGGCCTCGGCGAAATGTCGCGCCACATCCCCCGCGCCGTCATCGCGGCTGAAGATTCCCGCTTCTGCGAACACCGCGGCTTCGATGTCGAAGCCATCGAAAAGGCGATGGAACGCAACAAGCAGGGCAAGAAGCTGCGCGGCGGCTCCACCATCAGCCAGCAGACGGCGAAGAACGCCTTTCTCTGGTCAGGCCGCACCTGGATCCGCAAGGGGCTGGAGGCCTGGTTCACGGTGCTGATCGAATTCATCTGGGGCAAGCCCCGCATCATGGAAGTCTATCTCAACATCGCCGAATTCGGCCGCGGGGTGTACGGCGTGCAGGCCGCCTCCATCCACTATTTCAACAAGCCCGCCAGCAAGCTGAGCCGCGTCGAAGCCGCCCGCCTCGCCGCCATCCTCCCCCAACCCATCAAACGCGACGCCGCCTCTCCGGGCCGCTACACCAAGCGCTACGCCAACCGCATAGCCGGCCGAACCCGCGTCGTCGCAAACGAGGGGCTGGACGCCTGCGTTTGGAAATAGGGGTCTGAACGAAAATGGCCGCCGGCGGGCGGGGAAGGGCTCAGCCGACAGGCACCACACCGCTTCCCACCCACTCACAACCTCAAAACCCGCTCAGCCTGAGCCCGTCGAAGGCCAAGCCGCCAACCCCCTCCAAACCTCACCACCCGCTCAGCCTGAGCCTGTCGAAGGCCCCAGCGGCAACCCGCCCAGACCTCACCACCCGCTCAACCTGACCCCGTCGAAGGCCCCAGCGGCACCCCCCCAAACCTCACCACCCGCTCAGCCTGAGCCTGTCGAAGGCCCCGGGAATTGACCCACCAATCCGCCCCGCCGCTGTCCTACAAGCCCCGTACCCGCTAACCTCCCGCCGCTCTTTCCAATGTCCGTCCGCACCCCTTGATTGCCCGCACCAAACGCGGCCGCAACCAGGCCATTCCAACCGCACGAGTGCGAAAAGTGCGAAAAGCTGAACGATGGGGCGGCCGCCCTCAGGCCGTCCACCCCCCGTCGATCACCAGTTCCGATCCGGTGATGAACCCGGATTCGTCCGACGCCAGGAACACGATCCCCGCCGCGATCTCCTCCGGCTGCCCGGCCCGCTGCAGCGGGGTGTTCAGCATGGCGATGGCGTCGATCGGCGGCCGGTTCGCGCCCGGCGCCCCGCCCAGCGATTCCATCGTTCCCGAAAGCCCGCCTTCGTCGATCTTGGTCCAGATCGGCGTGTCGATGATGCCGGGATGCACGCTGTTGCTGCGGATGCGGTCGGCGGCGAACTCCTTCGCCACCGCCTTGGAAAACAGCCGCACGCCGCCCTTCGTCGCGCAATATCCGGCCAGTCCGGCCGACCCTTCCAGCCCAGCCACGGACGAGATGTGGATGATGGACCCGCCCTTCCCGTGCGCCCGCATCGCCGGCACCGAATGCTTCACCCCCAGGAACACGCCGGTCAGGTTGATGGCGATCTGCCGGTTCCAGGCCTCCAGGCTCATCTCCAGGATCATCTGCCCGGATCCGATCCCGGCATTGTTCACCAGCGTGTCCAGATGCCCGTGCAACCGCACCGTTTCGGCGACCACCTCGCGCCAGCCGTCCTCCTCCACCACGTCCTGGTGGCGATAGGCGGCCTTCCCGCCCGCCTTGCCGATCAGCGCCAACGTCTCCTGCCCGCCCTCGTCGTCGATGTCGGTCACCATCACGGCCGCGCCTTCCCGCGCAAGCGCGATCGCCGTCGCGCGGCCGATGCCGCTGCCCCCGCCCGTCACGATGGCGGACTTGCCCTTCAGTCGCATGAAAACCTCCCCATGGGCCTTTGCGGCCCTTGGGCGATCATGCGGCGAAGGCGGCTATTTCAACACTCCCTTTCTTGCCATGGCCCGCGAATACCAGGCGAAGAACAGGCAGCCCGCCAGCACCACGGCATGCATCGGCGCTGTGCCGCCCATCACCTCCCGGCCGTTCGAAAGGAAGAAGGTATAGAACAGGCTCACCAGATAGGCGATCAACGAGGCCGCGAACACCGGCGCCGCCGCCCGCCGCCGCAACAGCAGCAGCACGCTGCCCAGCAGCCCGCCCCACACACCGATCGCCCACACTGCGTTCATCCACACGGGATAGCCCTGCGCAAAGGCGATCTGGGCATCCGTCATCCCCATCTGCCGGAAATAGTCGACGCCCTTCAGCTTCGACATCAGATAATCGTAAACGCCGAACCCGTTCCAGATGATCCCCAGAACGCCGACGATCCACAGATGCGCCGGCGCGCGGGCAGCAGGTGCGATATTGGTCATCATGAAGTCCTCCCTGACTTCACAATAACCTGTTTCAGCCGTTTGGAAAATCGCCCCTCCGGCGCAGCTCCTACCGCCTCGCCGCCACTTCGCCGGGCAAGGGATAATCCGGGTCCGGAATGCTCTCCAGCGCTTCTTTCAGGGCATTGGCCCACCGCGTGCCCAGGTCGTGATAATAGGGGTCGCTGTCCTCGATCCGGGTCAAGGCCGCCGTCGATTGCCCCGGCCGCACCACCAGCATGTCGATCGGCAGGCCAACCCCCAGGTTCGATCGCATCGTGCTGTTCATGCTCACCAGCCCGATCTTGATCGCCTTCGAAAGCGGGGTGCGGTAATTCAGCATCCGGTCCAGCACCGGCTTGCCATATTTCAGCTCCCCGATCTGGAAATAGGGCGTGTCCATCCCGCACTCGATGAAATTGCCCTCGCCATAGATCAGGAACAGCCGCGGCGCCCGCCCGTCGATGGAACCGCCCACCAGCAGGGTCACGCCGATATCGACGCCCTCCTGCTGCTGCACCACGGCCTCGATGTCCTTCTTCGCCCCCACCATCGCCTCACCCACGATCTGGGCAACGCGAAACATCGTCGGCGCCGTCTCCAGGAACTCCGGCTCCTCGTTGCCGGGCATCATCACGCCTTCATTCAGCCGGTTCACCAGCGCCTGCGTCGTGCTCAGCGATCCGGCGGATGCGATGGAAATGATGCGCTTGCCGTCCTCCCCGAACACGCGGAGCTTGCGATAGGTGGAGATGTTGTCGATCCCCGCATTGGTGCGGGTATCGGCCATCATCACCAGGCCTTCCTTCACCAGCAGGCCCACGCAATAGGTCATCCGGCAACGCCCCCTTATCGGCCGCGGCGGCCTATTGGCCCTGTGTCTGGCCCATGGCTGACTGGTTCTGCCGCGCCGGCTTCGCTTGCCGCCCCAGCACGCCCACCGCAAGCGATTCGGCGCCGCCGCCACGCCGGCTGCCGCGCACCGGCGCCGCCTCCCGGCTGTCCAGCCCCACGGCGACACGCACATGCCCCGGCGTGCCGGAAACAGCGTGCGTCGGGTCAAAGCTCACCCAGCCCAACCCGTCCACATGCGCTTCGGCCCAGGCATGGGCGGCTTCCTGCTCCAGATGATCGGGCGCGGCATAATGGCCCGAAACATAGCGCGCCGGAATGCCCAGGCTCCTCGCCCCGGCGACGAACAGCTGCGACAGATCCTGGCAGACGCCCCGCCCCAGGCACAGCACGGCGTCGGCATCGGTCTGCGGCTCCGTGGCCCCGGTCTCGAACCGGATCCGCTCGTGCACGCCCAGCATCAGCGCATGCAGCGTCGCCAATGTCTCGTCCCGGCGGAAACCCTCGGCAAAGTCCTTGATCGGCGGCGTGATCGCCGTCAGCGGCGTCGCCCGCAGAAACAACCGGGGCGGCAGCGGCTCGTCCAGCGCCTGCACGACACCGGCATGATCCGCCGTGATCACCGTGCCCGTCACATGCAGGGTCAGGCTGTCCACCGGCCGGTCGGCATAGAAGCTGTGGACCAGGTTTCCATAACAGTCGGTGCCCGGCACCAGGCAGCCGTCGGCGTCCACATCGATCCGCCAGCTCACCACCTGCTGGCATTCGCTGTCGCGCGGGGTCAGCTTCAGCAGTTGAACGATCCCCGCCGCAGGCTCGGAATAGGTGTAGCGGGTGATATGATCGATCAGCAGCTGCATCAGAACAGATATTGCTCCGCGATGGCGTCGCCCAGGCGATTGTTCTCGATGATGAACCGCTCCAGAAACTCGTGCAAGCCGGACTGGAACAGACGGTCGATGTCGCTGCCGGCCAGCGCCCTCAGCGAGGTGGCGGCGATCCGGTTCGCCGGCCCGCGCCGCCCCCGCGTCGCCGCCAGCTGGTCCAGCAGCCACACGGCATCCTCCAGGCAGGCGATCAGGGATCGCGGCATCGCCCGGTTGAAGATCAGCAGGTCCGCCACCAGCCAGGGTTTCACCGATTCCCGATACACCCAGCGATAGGCCGTCAGCGCAGACACGGTCCGCAGCAGCGTCGTCCATTGGAAATAATCAAGGCTCCCGCCAACCGGTTCGGAACGGGGCAGCAGCAGGTGATATTTCACGTCCAGCAGGCGGGCGGTATTGTCGGCGCGTTCCACCGTCGTCCCCAGCCGCAGGAACCAGTAGGTCGCCTCGCGCAGCTGGGTGCGGTGCGCGGCGCCGTCGAACATCAGCAGCGAATTCTTGATGCTGTCCACCAGCCGCACCAGCGTCGAACTGTCCGGCATGCCGCTGCCGAAGCGCTGGATCTCGTGCCAGGCGTCGTTCACCGCCTCCCATGTCTCCAGCGTCAGCGAGGTGCGTACCGCCCGGCCATTGTTCCGCGCCGCCTCCAGGCAGCGCCGGATCGAGCTCAGGTTTTCCGTGTCCAGCGTCAGGAAATGGCCCACATTCGCTTCGTCGACCGGCAGGTTCCGCTCATGGAAGGCCTCGGCCACCGCCGCGGACTGGATCGCGCTCTCCCAGGCCGGCGCCGCCCCCCCGTGCGACGCCGGCAGAGACGCCAGCCGCACGGTCGCGTCGATCAGGCGGCACAGGAAATCGGCCCGCTCCAGATAGCGCCCCATCCAGTAAAGGTTCGATGCCGAACGCGAGAGCATCAGCCTTCATCCCCCGGAATGTCCACCACCCAGGTGTCCTTGGTGCCGCCGCCCTGGCTGGAATTCACCACCAGCGATCCTTCCTTCAGCGCCACGCGGGTCAACCCGCCGGGCACGATCTGGCTGCCGTTCGCCCCCGTCAGCACGAACGGCCTCAAATCGACATGGCGCGGCGCCACGCCAGACGCCGTCAGCGTGGGGCAGGTGGAAAGCGCCAGCGTCGGCTGCGCGATATAATGCTGCGGATTGGCCCTCAGTCTTGCGGCAAACTCCTGCCGCTGCGCCTCGGTCGCATGCGGCCCAACCAGCATGCCATAGCCGCCAGAGCCGTCGGTTTCCTTCACCACCAGCTCGGCCAGATTGTCCAGCACATAGGACAGCGCCTCCGGCTCCCGGCAACGCCAGGTCGGCACATTGTGCAGGATCGGATCGCGCCCGGTGAAGAACCGGATGATGTCCGGCATATAGCTGTAGATCGCCTTGTCGTCCGCGATGCCCGTGCCCAGCGCATTGGTGATCGTCAGGTTGCCGGCATGCACGGCATTCACCAGCCCCGGCACCCCCAGCACGCTGTCGGCGCGGAAGATCAGCGGGTCCAGGAAATCGTCATCGACCCGGCGGTACAGCACGTCCACCCGCTTCGGCCCTTCGGTGGTGCGCATGTAGAGGATGTCGCCATGGACAAACAGGTCTGAGCCTTCCACCAGCTCGACCCCCAGCTTGTCCGCCAGGAAGCTGTGTTCATAATAAGCGCTGTTGTGGATGCCCGGCGTCAGCAGCGCCAGGCACGGCTCCCCGTTGCAGTTGTTCGGCGCAACCGATGTCAGCGTTTCCAGCAGCGTTTCCGGATAGGTTTCCACCGGCCTAAGCCCGCCCGCCATCGAAACGGCATGGATCAGCTCCGGCACCAGCCGCAGCATCACCTCCCGGTTTTCCAGCATATAGGACACGCCGGACGGTGTCCGGGCATTGTCTTCCAGCACGAAGAACTCGTCCGGCCCGGTGCGGACCATGTCGATGCCGGCAATCTGCACCCACACGTCCTTGGCGGGGCGGCGGCCCACCTGCGGCAGGCAATATTGCGGATTCAGCAGGATCAGCTCTTCCGGCACGATCCCCGCCCGGATGCAGTCGCGCGGGCCATACACATCCGCCAGGAACATGTTCAGCGCCTGCACGCGCTGCTTCAGCCCCTCTTCCATCCTCGCCCATTCGCTGCCCGCCAGCACGCGCGGGATGATGTCGAAGGGGATCAGCCGCTCGCTCGCGTCCGGGTCGCCATAGACAGCGAAGGTGATGCCGATGCGGCGGAAGAACAGCTCGGCCTGCCGCCGGCGGGTTTCCAGAAGGTCGGGCGGGGCGCTCTTCAGCCAGCGCTCCACCTCGGCATAGGGCGGGCGAACCGCCGGGCCCTGCCCGTCTGCCCCGAACAGGGGGCCGGCGCCTGCCCCGCCGGGGTAGGGGCCGAAGCCATAGGTCTCATCGAATGCGCGTGACGTCACATTTTCCCCTTGCAGCACGCACATATTGTGCGGCGCACAAGGGCCATGCAACCCTGAAAATGCGCGTCAGCGCTCAGTCGTCGGCGGCCCGCGACGGCACGTCGCGGCCACGGGCCGGCTCCCGGGAAGGCGCTCTTTGCATTTCGCGGGCCTGCGGGGCCTCGCGAACCTGCGGCGAGGGAGAATTCTGCGCCTGCGCCCGCCCCGGATCGGCGGCCCGGGGCTGTTGCGGCGCGCTGCGGGGATGGCGCCCGGCCTCGGCCGGGGGCCGGCCGGCGCGCTCTCCGCCCTGCCAGCCCGCGCGGGGCTGCCGCTCGCCGCCCACAGTCGCCTGATCGCTGCGGGGATGGCGCTGCCCCCCGGTATAGGCCGGGCTGGAACGGGGATGGACGTTGGGCGGAACCGGCGTCACCTCCCTGCCGTCAACCGGCCGGTCCGGGCGGTCGGGCCGGTCAGGCCTGCCGGGCCGATCGGGATAGGCCGGATAGCCCGGCCGCCCGGGTCGCACATGCTGCTGCATGCCCGGCCGCCAGGCCCAATAGGCGGGCGCATAGCTCCACCAGTCATTGCCCCAGCCATAGCCCCGGCTGCTCCAGCCATAGGGCGGCAGAGGCGACCAGCTGACATAATCCCCGCTGGTCCGCCAATCGACCCAGCCCGGCCCGAAGCGCGTATCCGGCACCCAGAACCAGCCCATCCGGTCGTCCCGGCCCCAGCGCCCATAGTGGTAGGTCGCCCAGCCCCAGGGTTCGCCCGAAACCCACATGCGGCCGTATCGCGGATCCTGCCGCCAGTATCCGGCGCGATAGGGCTGCCAGCCCGCCATGACCGATGGATAGAAAACCCGGCCATAGTGCGGATGCAGCCCCCAGCTGCCATAACTGGCAAGCGGCTCGAAGAAGAGATTGACGGACATGGCGTCCCGGCCCCACCAAGCGACCGGCGGCCGCGTCGCATAGCCGCGGTCCTCATAGGGCGCTTCCGACCAGCCCGTCGTGCTGCACGCGGCAAGTGAAAGCCCAAGACCAGTCGCAACAAGCAGAGATTTCATGGAGGCAATATTGGCGCACCCGGTTGAACAAGGCCTGACTCGAATCGCCCGGCCGCTTGGCGCCCGCACCGCCCTGCTTGCGGCCGCAGCCGCTGCCGCCACGATGGCCCTGCTGCCCACGCCCGTCGCGGCGGCCCCGGCGGCTCCCGCTGCGGCCCCGGCACCCGGCAGCGCGGACGCGCGGCTGAAGGCCCTGTATGATGCCGAATATCAGTGGCGGCTGAAGGAACAGGAACGCGGCCCCGGCCGTGGCGCGCAAGGCGGCCGCCTGCCCCGCGTCGATGCGAAATCGCAGGCCGCCCGCCTCGCCTATTGGGACAATGTGCTGAAAGAGCTGGATTCGATCCCCTTCGATCAGCTCTCCCACGCGGAACAGATCAATGCGCAGGTGTTCCGCACCATGATCGAGAACCAGTCGAACGAGGTTCGCTGGAAGCTCTATGAAATCCCCTTCAACACCGACACCTTCTTCTGGACGCTCGCGCCCTACGCCGGCACCCGCTTCTCCTCGGAAGATCAGTATCGCAACTACATCAGCCGCATTCGCGACATTCCGCGCTATTTCGACGAGCAGACGGTGAACATGAAGGCGGGCCTTGCGCGCGGCTTCTCCAACCCGAAGATGACGCTCGTCGGCCGCGACGAAACCATCGTGCCCTACACGGCCGCCGGAGAGGCGAACGCGCTTTATGCCCCGTTCGCGAAGATGCCCGACAGCATCCCGGCAGAGACGCAGGCGAAGCTGCGCGCAGACGCGCTCGCAGCCATCAACGAAGCCGCAGTTCCTGCCTATGCCAGGCTGCTGAAGTTCATCCGCGAGGATTACATGGTCCGCGCCCGGCCCACGATCGGCGCATCGGAAATGCCCAATGGCCGCGCCTTTTACGCCTCGCAGATCCGCGAATACACCACCACCGACCTGACGGCGAAGCAGATCCACGAGATCGGCCTGAAGGAAGTGGCGCGCATCAAGGCCGACATGGAAGCGACCATGAAGGCCTCCGGCTTCAAGGGCACGTTGCCGGAATTCTTCACCTTCATGCGCACCGATCCGCAATTCTACGCCAAAACGCCGAAGGAACTGCTGGCCGCCGCCTCCTACACGGTGATGAAGGCGAACGGGCGGATGAACGAAACCATCGGCAAGCTGCCCCGTTACCGCCATGGCATCGTCGCCGTGCCGGCCGATATCGCCCCAATCTACACCAGCGGGCGCGGCGGGCTGGATAACTGCCTGTTCAACACCTACCGGCTGGATCAGCGCCCGCTCTACACCCTGCCCGCGCTTGCCGTGCACGAATGCACGCCGGGCCACAGCTTCCAGGCGGCGCTGGCCCGCGAAGGCGAGGCGCGGCCCGATTTCCGCAAGGATCTCTACTTCTCCGGCTATGGCGAAGGCTGGGGCCTCTACACCGAATGGCTCGGCCAGCAGATGGGCATCTATGAAACGCCCTACGAAGAATTCGGCCGCCAGACCTACGAGATGTGGCGCGCCGTCCGCCTGGTGATCGACACCGGCATGCACGAATATGGCTGGAGCCGCGACAAGGCGCTGGCCTATTTCAAGGAGCATGTCGCCCTGTCAGACCTCGAAATCACCAACGAGGTCGACCGCTACATCAGCTGGCCGGGGCAGGCGCTGGCCTACAAGCTGGGCGAGATCACCATCCGCAACCTGCGCAAGGAGGCGGAAGCGGAACTGGGCGCGAAGTTCGATCAGCGCGGTTTCCACGACACCATCCTGGGCCTTGGCGCAGTGCCGCTGCCGGTGCTGGAATCCGAAGTCCGGGGCTGGATCGCCGCCGAAAAGGCGAAACCCGCGAAGGCCGCCGATGCCGGCTGACCGCCGCACGCTGCTGGCCCTGCCGCTGGCCGCGCTGCCGCTGGCTGCCCGCGCCGGCGGCGACGAGATCGCCGCCATCTCCGCCATGCTGCTGGGCATGGCGGAGGCGTGGAACCGGGGGGATTTCCGCGGCTACATGTCCGGGTTCGCCAACCCGGACATCGCCTATATCTCGCGCGGGAAGCGTCAGCCGGGGTGGGAGGCGACACTTCAGCATTACCTGAAGCATTATGGCGGCGCGCCCGGCAAGCGCGGCCACCTGACCTTCTCGCAGTTCGACATCCAGATGCTCTCCCCGGAAGCCGCGCAGCTGATCGCCCGCTTCGACCTGAGGTGGGACGACGGCCGGACCGACGGCGGCCTGTTTTCCGGCGTCGTTCGCAGGCGCGACGGCCGCTGGGTGGTCACGCTGAACCATGTGCAGGCGGAAACGCCCGACCCGCGCGACCGCGACGACGAGGCCGAAAAGGCCGCTATCGTGAACGTCATCCGCACCATGGAAGTCGCCTGGAACCGGGGCGATTTCCACGGCTACATGGCGGGCTTCGCCAACCCGGACGTCATCTTCGTCTCCCGCGGAGAGTTCCAGAAGGACTGGCAGGGAACGCTCGACCACTACATCCGCGATTATGGCGCCTCGGCAGAGACACGCGGCACGCTGGCGTTCAGCAACATCCGGGTCGAAATGCTGGCCCCGGATGCGGCGCAGCTCATCAGCAATTACCGGCTGGACCGCCCCGGCAATCCGCAGATCGGCATCAACACCCGGCTGATGCGCAAGCGGGGCGGAACATGGGTGATCGCGCTCAACCATGTCTCCGCAAGGGAAACGCCGGCGGCCAACTGAACAGGGGCCGCCGGCGCTGCCCCCTTCAGGCCGGCCGGACCGCCGCTGTCGCCCGGCGGCGGTGGATCGCGCCCACCAGCCCGAAGCCAAGGATCATCATTGTCCAGGCGGCCGGTTCCGGCACCGCGTTGAAGGCATTGCCCGCCAGCGCCTGCGCCGCGATCTGCTGGCCTGTCACCAGACCCGCCGCATTGTCGAAGCTGAAGTGGATGCCGCCCCACAGCCGGCTGTTCGCGCCGTCCAGCGCGGCCTGGGTGATGCTGGTGAAGGCCCGCGAGTCGCCCCCGATCGAGAATTCGAACTGATGATCATCCCCGAACAGCGCGATCAGGATTCCGGCCCCAGCGCCCGACAAGGCGGAATGGGTGGACAGGTAAGAGGGGTGGTTCGGCGCGGCGAACAGCGAATTCCAGTTCGGATCGCTGACGGTCGCATCATTGCCGTCCAGATCGGCGTTGCGGATCGCGGTGATCGGCCGCCACAGGGCATATTCATATTTGGCGTCGAACCCGGCGATCAGCGCATCGGCGAGGCTGGTTGTCAGCAGCGCGAAGCTGCTGGCGAATTCCAGCGTCGTCTTCGGCTCATCCTCTGCCACCAGCAGGCCGATGCGCAGCCAGGGCGCACCATTGGCTGCATCCCAGAACAGCGCGCTCGCCGTCTGGTCCGCCGTGCGCAGCAGGCTTCCGGCGCTACCCCATTCCTTCACCTCGTTGAAGGCCGCCGCATATTCGGCGCTGTCCAGCGCGGGCGGAGGCCCGGGGCGGAACTGATCGCCCGATGTCATCCCGAACGGCGTCACATCGCCCCAATGCGGCAGGGCGGCGGGGGCCGGCGCTGTCGGCACCCAGTTCCCCGGCGTGCCATCGGGGGAGTAGCTGCTCACTGCAGATGCGCCGTCGTTCGCCCGGCGCGCCAGCACGGCGCCGGCATAGGCCGCGCCTGTCTGCAAGCCGGCGGTCTTGGCCGCGCCATCGGGCACCAGCGCCAGGCTCGCCACCAGCGCAGCGTCATATTGCGCGGCATTGCCGGGGTTCAGCGCCACCAGCACATCCCGCGCGGCCTTGGATGCGGCGGCCCGGCTGTCGCCACCCGGCGTCTGCACACCGCGCAGATAGGGGTTGTTCACATGCCCGGCCGTCGCGTTCACCGCATCATGGATGGCGATGTTCACCATGGCATAGATGCGCGTCTGCGCCGGGGGAGAGCCGGGCACCAACCCCACGGCAACCTCATTCCAGAACAGGACGGGGTCGTCCTCTGCTGTGATGGCCGCCCATGCGGGTTGAGCCTGCGCCATCGTCAGCGCGGCGATGCCGGCTGCGGCTGCGAATCCGAACTTCATGCCCTGTCTCCCCGCCGGACGCCGCCCCCATTGACTGCGCACCGGCTGGCGGCAGCAAAGGCGAAACCAGCGGCAGAGCCCACTCAACGGCCCTGATGAATTGCTGATGCCGGGCTGATTTCAGCCGCCCGGCGTGCGTCAGGCCGGAAGCGCCCGATCCGGGCGCGAGCCCGTTTCCCGCCAATAGGCATCCAGCCCCAGCCGCGTCAGCAGCCCCCGATAGCGCGGGCTTGTCCGCAGCGGCTCCCCCTTGGCGGAAAACAGGATCGACGTCTTCCGGCGCGACAGCGGGCCGGGAGCCGGCGCGCCATTGCCCCCGAAATAGAAAGCCTCCAGCACCTCGAAGCAGCGATCCACCGCCCCCAGCGCGCCCAGATAGTTCACGACCGATATCGTGCCGAGCGCACTGCGCGCGGCCGCGATCTCCTCGATCAAGGCGTCCCGCACGTCAGGCGTCGCCCCATCCTTCATCGCCACGGCGAAGCGGCGATGGATCGGGTAGGGTGGCGGTTCGCTGTCGGGGGCGGTCACCGGCCAGCGCCGCTCGTCATCGATCAGGGCGATAGCCTGCCCGGCCCGGCCCGTCAGCGCCAGGAATTCGAACCGCGTCTGCCAGATCCCGCGATGCTGGGGCCACAGCTGAAACGCCTGTTCCAGGATGCGATCCGCCTCTTCCATCTGCCCACCACCCCAAAGCCCCCAGGCCAGGATCAGCTGGTTCGCGGGCACGAACGGCTCAGGCGCCAACGCCCGGCGGAAGCAGCCGATCGCTTCCTGCCAGCGGCCGGTGTCGCACAGCAGCCAGCCCAGCGCGCTTTCAGCCGCCGAATGACCGCCCCGCGCCGCCATCAACGCCCGCAGCCGCGCCTCGTTCGCGGCCCATTGCCGGAAGTTGCTGGGAATGGTGGCCAGCGCCACGCTCGCGTCCATGTTGCCGGGGTCCAGCGCCAGCGCCCGCCGCGATGCGCTTCCCGTCCAGTCGGCCAGCGCCTGCTGGGCCGCGCCTTCCTCGCCTTCCAGCGCATGCTGATAGGCAAGCGCCAGTGCGCCCCACGCCTCGGCAGAGCCGGGATCCAGCCGCGTCGCCTGCCGCAGATAGGCGATCGCCTGTTCGTTCTGCACCCTCAGGCCCCAGCCCATCGCATCCCGGCCACGGGCGACAAGCGTGCGCGCGGCTTCCGCATCGGGCTTGTCGGCGCCGATCGCGCGCCAGGCGAACAGGCCGGCGGCCACACCGGCTGCGGCAAGGCCGCCGATAGCCATTCCTCTCCGGCTCAGACCCATCCGTTCGCGGGGCGTCGGCGCGGCATCGGTTTCGGGGAACGCATCCGGTGTCGCGGAAAGCGGTCGCAGCCGGTAGCCGACCTTGGTGATCGTCTCCAGTTCAAAGCCGCCAACCTCGGCAGCGAGGTGCCGGATACGGGAAATCACCCGCTGGATCGCATTTTCGCCCACGATCCGCCCGTCCCAGCAGCGGTCCACCAGTTCAGACCGGCTGACCACCCGGCCGGCCGATTGCGCCAGCGCCACCAGCACCTGCATCACGCGCGGCTCCAGCGTCAGCGAGGAGCCGTCCCATTCCACCTGCAGAAGCGCGGGAATCACATGAACCCCGCCCAGATCGAACGGCGGTTCGCTGGCCAGGTCGATCCTGTCTTGCCTCGTCACATGATCGAGCAAGGGCAGATTCCTTCCCGCGCCACCCTATCCTGAATGGCGGGGAAGGAGAAGTGCGCGGCTGGCCCGCGTCAGGCCGCTTCGGTCAGCAGCCCCGCTTCCAACCGGCCCAGATGATGATCGAGATCGCCGAACTGGCTCTCGATGATGGACAGCCGCTTGAAGTAATGGCCCGCCGCCAGCTCGGTGGTGATGCCGATGCCGCCATGGGTCTGCACCGCCCACTGGCCCAGCGCACGGGCGCCCTTGTTGATCTTGGCCTTGGCCTGGCTCACCCACTTCGCGCGATTGGCGTCGTCCAGCCGCAGCGTGCCCATCAGCGTCATGGATTGCGCCTGCTCGGCCTCCATGAACATGTCCACCAGCCGGTGCTGGATCACCTGGAACTCGCCGATGGCCTTGCCGAACTGCTTGCGCTGCTTGGCGTAATCCAGCGTCAGCTCGTGCAGCCGCTTCATTGCGCCGGTCGCTTCCGCGCACTGCGCCATGGCGGCATGATCCACCAGCTTCTCGACAAGCGGCAGCGCGCCGCCCTCGGCGCCCAGCAGCGCATCCGGCCCGACGCTCGCGTTCTCGAAATAGACTTCGCTCGCCATATAGCCGTCGACGCAGGGGTAATCCCGCCGCACCACGCCCTTGGCGTTCGCCTCCACCAGGAACAGCGAAACCCCGGCTGCCTCACGCTGGCTGCCGCCGGTGCGCGCCGTCACCAGCAGATGCGTCGCATAGGGGGCTGCCACCACCACGGCCTTGTGGCCGTTCAGCGTCCAGCCCGAACCATCGGCCTTCGCCGTCGTCTTCAGGTCAGCCAGGTTGTAGCGGCCCTGCGGCTCGTAAAAGCCCGCGCCCACGATCACCTCGCCGCCGATGATGCCCGGCACCAGCGCCTCGGCCTTCGCCCCGCCGGTTTCAACCAGCGCGCCGGCACCCAGCACCACGTTAGAGACATAGGGTTCAACCGCGATCGCGCGGCCGAATTCCTCCATCAGCACCATGCTGTCGATCGGCCCGCCGCCAAAGCCGCCATAGGCTTCGGGCAGCGCCGCGCCCAGGATGCCAAGCTCGGTCGCCAGTGCCTGCCACACGGCCGGATCCCGTCCGCCATCGCGCTTCAGCATGGCGGCGCGCTTGTCGAAATCATAGGTGTCAGACAGGTAGCGGCGCAGCGTGTCGCGCAGCATCCCCTGCGTTTCGGTGAAGTTGAAGTCCAAGAAACCCTCCCGGAATCGATGTGGTCAGATGCCGGGCCTCAGAGGCCCAGCACCATTTTCGCGATGATGTTGCGCTGGATCTCGTTGGATCCGCCATAGATGCTGGTCTTGCGCATGTTGAAATAGGTCGGCGCAGACCGGTGCGCGAACTCCGGCCCGATCGGATATTCGTTCGAGCCATCCGGGAATTCGCGGAAATAGGGCGCGGCATAGTTGCCGGCCGCTTCCAGCACCAGTTCGGTGATGCGCTGCTGGATTTCCGTGCCCTTCACCTTCAGCAGCGAGGATTCCGGTCCCGGCCCCTTGCCAGAGGCTTCGCCCGCCAACGTGCGCAGTTCGGTGAACTCCAGCGCAGACAGGTCGGTCTCTAGCTCCACCACCTTGCGGCGGAAGAAGGGGTTCGCCAGCAGCGATTGCCCGCTGCCGTCCTGCTCGGCCCTGGCGATCGCCTTCAGCTTCTCGATCCCGCGCTTGGATCGGGCGACGCCCGCAATCCCCGTGCGCTCATGGGCGAGCAGGAACTTGGCGCAGGTCCAGCCCTTGTTTTCCTCATAGACGCGGTTCTCGACCGGCACCTTCACATTGTCGAGCCACACCTCGTTCACTTCATGCTCGCCGCCCAGCGTGATGATCGGCTTCACGGTGATGCCCGGCGTCTTCATGTCGATCAGCAGGAAGGAAATGCCTTCCTGCTGCTTCGCCGTCGCGTCCGTCCGCACCAGGAAGAAGCCCCAGTCGGCATGCTGCGCCAGCGTCGTCCAGGTCTTCTGGCCGTTGACGATATAATAGTCCTTGCCGTCCTCCGTCACGCGCTCGGCGCGGGTGCGCAGGCTGGCGAGGTCGGACCCGGAGCCGGGCTCGGAATAGCCCTGGCACCACCACACCTCACCGGACAGGATGCCCGGCAGGTGCTGCGCCTTCTGTTCCGGCGTGCCGAAGGTGTAGATCACCGGGCCCACCATGTTGATGCCGAACGGCAGCGGGGGAATGGTCTCTGCCCGGGCGCTTTCTTCCGAGAAGATGTAGCGCTGCGTCGCCGTCCAGCCGGGGCCGCCATATTGCGTCGGCCAGGCGGGCGCCGCCCAGCCCTTCTTCGCCAGGATCTTGTGCCAGGCCAGCATGTCCTGCTTGCCCAGTTCCTCGCCCTCGTCCTGCTTGCCGCGCAGGTGGGCCGGATAGTTTTCGGCGATGAATGCCCGAACCTCGTCGCGGAACGCGACTTCCTCGGGGCTGAACGCAAGATCCATGGTCTTTGGCTCCCTTCCTGCGGGTGCGCTAGCATCGGCCGTGCCGCTTTCCAAGCTGCCACATTGGCGCAACCCCGATCGAATTCGGCCTCGCCGCCACCAGGGGCGAATCAAGCCGCTGGCGCGCGCGAATCCTTGCGCTAATAGGGACTGCAACATGTGGCGCCTCCACCAGTTTCCTCTTTGCCCGTTCAGCCGTGCCGTGCGCTTTGCCATGGCCGAAAAGGGCGTGTCCGCCGAACTGGTGGCCGCCTACCCGTGGGAACGGGGGGAAACGCTTTCGCGCCTGAACCCTGCGATCCAGACCCCGGTGCTGGAAAACGGCCAGATGGTGCTGTGCGACAGCAGCGCGATCATCGAATATTTCGACGAAACGGTGGAACGCCCGCCGCTGGTGGGCGGCGGCGCGACAGAGCGGGCAGAGGCGCGCCGGCTTGCCCACTGGTTCGGCCAGCGCTTCTATTCCGAAGTGACGGCGCCGCTGCTGGCGGAACGCATGTACAAGCGCATCGTCAGCCGCGAGATGCCCGACGGCATCGCCATCCGCAACGCCAACCGCGCCGCCGAACTGCACCTGCAATATGTGGACGACCTGCTGGACGACAACCGCTGGATCGCGGGCCCCACCTTCGGCATCGCCGACATCAACGCCGCCGCGCAGATTTCGGTGGCGGATTATCTGGGCGGCATCGACTGGCGCGGCCATGGGCAGGCGAAGGTCTGGTATTCCGCGCTGAAGTCCCGCCCTTCCTTCCGCGCCATCCTGGCAGACCGGATGGAGGGCATCCGCCCGCCGCCGGACTATGACAAGCTCGATTTCTGAGCGCCCGCCGGCGGAGGCCGGCCTGTCCGGAAAACTCAGGGCCGAGGCGCTTGCGCTTGGCTTCACCGCCTTCGGCATCGCCCCGGCAGATGCCGCCCCAATGGCCGGCGAGCGGTTGCGGCAATGGCTGGCCGAAGGCCGTCACGGCGACATGCTGTGGATGGAAGCCCGGGCAGACCAGCGGGCCAGCCCGGCGGGCCTCTGGCCTGAGGTCCGCTCGGTCGTCGCGCTCGGCCTGCCCTACACCCCCGCGCTCGATCCGGCGCGCAATCTCGCCCGGGCCGATCTCGCCACCATTTCCGTCTATGCGCTGGGCCGGGATTATCATGATGTGGTCAAATCCCGGCTGAAGGCGCTCGCCCGCTGGCTGATGGCGGCCAGCGCAGAGCCGGTGAAGCTGTTCGTCGATACCGCCCCCGTCATGGAAAAGCCGCTGGCCGAAGCCGCCGGCCTCGGCTGGCAGGGCAAGCATTCGAACCTGCTCAGCCGCAAGGCGGGCAACTGGCTGTTCCTGGGCGCCATCTACAGCAGCGCCGATCTCGAACCGCTGGCGGAACCGGGCACCCGCGCCAGCTGCGGCAGCTGCACCGCCTGCATCGACGCCTGCCCCACGGGCGCCATCGTCGCACCCTATCAGGTGGATGCGCGGCGCTGCATTTCCTACCTCACCATCGAACACAAGGGGCCGGTTC
>NZ_JAYRCW010000052.1:0-19082 GCF_041909755.1 Sandaracinobacter sp. | reverse complement strand
CGGCGACCCTGTGGGAGGGTCGCCGCCTTCTGGGAGACGGGCCGCAGGGAGGGGGGAGGGTAGCGGCCCGTCTGTGGGAGGGAGTTCCCGGTCTTACTGGACCGAGGCGCTCGCCTGCGTCGTCATCACGGCGGCCAGTTCGGTGCCGAGGGACTTGGCGGCGAGGTTGAACTTCTTCGCGGCTTCCGACCGGTTGCGGGCGTCGCACAGGGCTTCACCCAGGGCGATGTTGCGTTCGGCCTTGCGGGCGGCTTCCGGCTGGGCGGAGGCGGCCAGCGTGCGCAGCTTCACCGGAGCGACGGCGCAGGTTTCGGCATCGTTGGCGAGGGCCGGAGCAGCGACGAGGGTGAGGCTGGCGGCCGAGAGGGCGGCAGCGACGGTCATCTTGATGGCGCGCATGACTTGATCCTTTCAACCAGCGGCAGGCAGGCATCTGAAACGGGCCGGCTGCCGGTGCCCCCCTGATTTTCCCGGACGATACCGGGCTTGAACCGAGCGGCACTCAATTCGATGATGTTGAATTAAAGTTCCACTCAGTTCCCGTCAATGGGAAAATTGAGTGCCACGCAGTTTTTTGCAGCATGCCATGCTGCGATGCAACATTCATTGCCGGATTCATCATAAAAAATGCAATAAAACAATGATGTTATTCGCGCCTATGAATTCTGCTATGCAGCAATGGCTGGCGCTGCCCTGCGCTTTTTGCATGGCTGAACCTAGGCCGGCGGCGGATTTCCGGGGTGAAATGTGAGCCCGACTCGAAAGGTGGGGCGTGTGCGGGCCGATTCGAATCCGCGCGAGACGGGCGCGCGGAAGGGCCTGATTCAGGCTTCGCCTTCGGTTTCCACCATCGCGGCCGCCAGCGCCTCGCGCGGGCCCTTGCCGCCCCACAGCACGAACTGGAACACGGGGTAATAGCGTTCGCATTCGTCGATCGCGGCATCGACCAGGGCGTGGGCCTGCGGCATGGTGAGGGCGGCGTCGTCAGGGCCATCCAGCAGCACGGCGTGCCGGAACAGGATCGCGCCGTCTGCCGACCAGATCTCGAAATGGCCGATCCACAGCTGCTCGTTCACCAAGGCGAGCGTTTCGAACAGGTTGGCCCGCGTTTCGGGCGCGACGCGCTGGGCGCCGGCGTTGATGCCGGTGAGGGCGATGAACTGGAGGACGCGGTCTTCCTCGCGCCAGAGGGCGCGCAGCTCATAATCGGACCAGCTGCCCTTGACGGTGGTGACGATCTCTTCGTCTCCATCGCGTTCGAAGGCCCAGTTGTGGCTGGCGAAATATTGTTCCAGCGTGTCGATCGGGGCGAGCGGATCGGCGCCCATGTCGAATTGCAGGCTGGTCATGCTTTGGTCCTCAAATCATTGCCCCTAGGGCTGGGGTCGCCCCCGCTCCTGCTCCACCAGATATTGCGCCGGACGCAGATGTTGGCAAGCAGCCGTGCCATCTGCGCCCTGCATTATCTGTGGATGGACTGAGCCGGCGGGGGTCGCCCCTGTTCAGCTGATGTCGATCTTCTGCGCCTTCGCGCGCGGCGCGCGATCCGGCTTTGCGGCCGGCGCTGCCGTGCCGCGAAGGGCTTCCAGTTCGGCCTTCAGGGCCTCCAGCTCGGCCTTCGCTTCGGCGGCCATGGTCTTCACCGCTTCGAACTCCTCGCGGCTGACCATGTCCATTCCGCCCATCATCTCGCGGAATCGTTCGCGCATCCGGGTCTCTGCCTCGCGGCCGGCGCCGGCCATGGTGCCCGCGACCGACGACATCAGCCGCGAGAAATCCTCGAAGAAGGGATTCTGGTTCTGCATGTCGTCTGTCACTCCAACGGTTATCGGCCCGGCTCAGGCGCCCGGATTGAGCGCCCAGATACGCCAGTTGAGCCCCAGTGCGAAGCTCAGCCACACAAGATAGGGAAGCATGAGCCACGGCGCCAGCCCGTCCACGCGGCGGGCGGCGAAGGTGGCGGCGATGGCGAGCAGCAGGATCGCGCCCAGCAGGGCCAGCGCCGGCAGGATCTGGCGCGCGCCGAAGAACAGCGGCGACCAGGCCAGGTTGAGCGCGAGTTGCAGCAGGAAGAGCGCGAGGGCGACCGTGCGGGCGCGGGAGGCGGGCGCAAGCGAGAGGCGGGCGAGGGCGACGCCCAGCAGGCTGTAGAGGATCGTCCACGCGATGCCGAACACGGGGCCGGGCGGCTGGAGCGCGGGCTTTTGCAGCGCATCATACCAGGCGCCGCCGGCCATCGGGCCGGACATCGCGGCCGACAGCGCGCCGAGCGCGTTGAGGAGGACGGCCCCGGCAAGTGCGGAGAGGAGGGGGCGCCACCTCATTCCGCGGGCGCCGGCTGCTGGCCGGATTCCTTCAGGCCCTTTTCCAGTTCCCGGCTGATCGCTTCGGGCGAGCGGGTGCGGCGCGCCAGCGCCGCGTAGAAGACGGGGATCACGAACAGGGTGAGGAGCGTCGCGAGGCTGACGCCCCACACGATCACCACGCCGATCGCCTGCCGCGACCCGGCGCCCGCGCCGCGCGCGATCATGAGGGGAACCGCCCCCGCCACGGTTGCGATCGATGTCATCAGCACCGGGCGCAGGCGGCGCTCGGACGCTTCCATGATGGCGTCGCGGAAGGCCACGCCCTCGTCGCGGAGCTGGTTTGCGAACTCCACGATGAGGATGCCGTTCTTTGCCGCGAGGCCGACGAGCATGACGATGCCGACCTGCGAATAGAGGTTGAGCGTGCCGCCCATGATCCACAGCCCGAACAGGCCGCCGCCGACGGCGAGGGGAACGGTGAGGATGATGACCGCCGGGTGGATCCAGCTTTCGAACTGCGCGGCCAGCACCAGGAACACGAGGACGATGGTGAGCGCGAGGACGACCCACAGCGACGAGCCTGTCTGCCGGAGCTGCTGGCTTTCGCCGCGATAGCCGACGGCGGTGACGGCGGGTTGCTGGAGCGCGGCATCCTCGAGGAAGTCCAGCGCCTCGCCCAGCGTGGCGCCGGGGCCGAGGTTGCCCTGGATGGTGATGGCGCGCTGCTTGTTGAAGCGGCCGAGTTCGCCCGCCTGGGCCGCTTCGCGCAGCTTCACCACGTTGGAAAGCGGGATCAGCTGGCTGGTCGTCTGGCTGCGGACATAGATGTTGGAGAGGTTGTCGGGCGTGGCGCGGTCGGCGTCTTCGGCCTGGAGGACGACATAATATTCCTCGCCCCGGTCGATGAAGGTGGTGACGCGCCGGCTGCCCATCATGGTTTCGAGCGTGGCGCCGATGTCGGCGATCTGCACGCCGAGATCCCCGGCGCGCGTGGTGTCGATGTCGACGATCAGCTGCGGGCGGGTTTCCTTGTAGTCGCTGTCGAGATCGATGACGGCGGGATTGCCTTCGGCGGCCTTGAAGATCGCGTCGCGGGCCTTCGCAAGCTCTTCGAAGCTGTTGCCGGCGATCACCAGCTGGATGGGGCGTCCGCGGCCCCGGCTGAGCGTGTTGCCGGAGGAGGCGTTGCCGCGCACGCGGGGATCCTGGCCGATGATCTTCTGGGTTTCGTCCATCACCTGCTGGGTGGTGACGCTGCGCTCTTCCCATGGGACGAGGAAGATCGTCATCCCGCCGCTGGAGAAATCCTCGGTCGCGCCGAAATTGCCGGGGGCGCGGATGATCATCCGGCGGATCGGCTGGCCTTCGCCAACCTTGGGCATCATCTTGTCCTGCAGGTCCTGCATGTAGGACTTCATCCGGTCGTAGCCGGTGCCTTCGGCGGCCTGCACATTGGCGAAGAAGTAGCCGACGTCTTCTGCCGGTGCGAGTTCGGACTGGAGCGTGGCGCCGAGGCCGAGGCAGAGCGCGACGAACCCGACGGCCGCGCCGCCCACGACCGCGGGGCGATCCAGCAGCCTGTCCAGCGCGGCGACATAGCGCCGCTGGACGCGATCGAACTGCCGGTCGAACCACTGGGTGAAGCGGTTGTGGCCGGTTTCCCGGCGCAGCAGCTTGGAGCAGAGCATCGGCGTCAGCGACAGGGCGACGAAGCCGGAGAAGGCCATGGCGCCGATCATCGCGCCGGCGAGTTCGCGGAAGAGAAGGCCGGTGTTGCCCGCGATGAAATAGAGCGGGACGAACACCGCGCAGACGACGACCGTGGTGGCGACGACGGCGAAGCCCACCTGGCGGGCGCCCTGATAGGCGGCGACGAGCGGCGGTTCGCCGCGTTCGATGCGGTAATAGATGTTTTCCAGGACCACGATCGCATCGTCGACGACGAGGCCGATCGCCAGCACGAAGGCGAGCAGGGTGAGCAGGTTCAGCGAATAGCCCAGCACATAGAGCACCGCGAAGGTGGCGATGAGGCAGATCGGAACCGTGATCGCGGGGATCATCGTGGCGCGGAACGAGCCGAGGAAGACGAAGATCACCGCGACGACAAGGATCGCGGCCTCGGCCAGCGTCTGCCAGACATTGCCGATCGCGCGTTCGATGAACTGCGAACTGTCGAAGCTGACGGCGAGTTCCATGCCTTCGGGCAGGATCGACTTCACCTGCTCCATTTCCGCCTTCACATCATCCGCGACCTGGAGCGTGTTGGCGCCGGACTGGCGCACGATGCCGAGGCCGATCGCCTGTTCGCCGTTGGAGCGGAAGAAGTTGTAGCGGTTCTCCGGCTCGAGGCTGACGCGGGCGACATCGCCCAGGCGGACGAGATAGCCATCCGGGCCGCGCCCGACGATGAGGTTGGCGAAATCCTGCGCGCTGGTGAACTGGCGGGTGATGCGGACGGTGAGGTTGGCGGCGCTGCCCTCGATCCGGCCGGCGGGCAGCTCGACATTCTGGCGACGCAGTGCGGCCTCGACATCGGAGGTGGTGAGGCCGAAGGCGATGAGCTGCGAGCGCGAGAGCCAGATCCGCATCGCCTGGCGCGCTTCGCCGCCGATCTGGACGCGGCTGACCCCGTTCACCGAGGCGAAGCGGTCGACGAGGACGCGCTGGACGTAATCCGTCAGCTGCATCGGCGTCCAATCTGGCTGGATCACGTTGATCCACAGCACCGGCTGGGCATCGACATCGACCTTGCTGATCTGCGGCGGGTCGGCGGCTTCGGGCAGCTGGTTGAGGACGCCCGCCACCCGGTCGCGCACGTCGTTGGCGGCGGCGTCGATGTCGCGGGAGGCGGCGAATTCGATGGTGATGTCGGAGCGGCCGTCGCGCGAGCGGCTGGCGATCGTCTCGATGCCTTCGATGCCGGAGATCCGGTCCTCGATGATCTGGGTGATCTGGTTTTCGACGACCTGCGCGTTGGCGCCGCGATAGGTGGTGTCGATGGAGACGATGGGCGGCTCGATCGCGGGAAGGTCGCGGACGGGCAGGCGCGTGAAGGAGACGATGCCCACCAGCAACAGGAGGAGCGACAGGACGGCGGCGAAGACGGGGCGCCGGACCGAGATGTCGGAGAGGATCATGCCGCCGGCACCGCTTCGGGGGCGTTCTTGGCCGCCGCTTCGCGCTCGACCGGCTTGATCGGGCCGGGGCCGCGGAGCTTCACCGTGCCTTCGGCGACCACCCGTTCGCCGGCCTTCAGGCCATCCAGCACCTCCACGCGGCCGTCGCGGCGGGTGCCGGCCCTGATGATGGTGCGCGACGCCTGATTGTCTTCGCTGACGCGCCAGACATAGGCGCCGCTGCCTTCGCCCACGACGGCCAGTTCCGGCACCGTCAGCGCGTCGCGCGGGTCGGACTTGATATCGACCGTCATCAGCATGCCGGGGCGCAGGCGCAGATCGGGGTTCGGCAGCACGGCGCGCGCGGTGGCCGCGCGGGTGACGGGATCGACCAGCGGATCGATGGAGGCGATCCGGCCCCGGAACTCCTCGCCGGGGAAGGCGGCGGCGCGGGCCGAGATCTCGAGCCCCGGCTTCAGCGCGGGCAGGAAGGTTTCGGGAACGGTGAAATCCAGCTTGATCCGTGAATGATCGACGATCGTGGCGACCGTGGTGCCGGCGTTCACCACCGTGCCGGGCGAGATGCGGCGGAGCGACAGATAGCCGGAGAAGGGGGCGCGGATCACCCGGTCGGCGATCTGCGAGCTGGCCTGCTGCGTCTGCGCGCGGGCGACATCGACGCTGGCCTGCTGCTCGTCGATCCGGGCCTTGGTGGCGAAGCCCTGGCCTTGCAGCTGCTTCAGCCGCGCCAGCTGCAGCTCTGCTTCCCGGAGGCGGGCCTGGCTTTCCTTGAGGTTGGCGCCCTGTTCGGAGCGCACCAGTTCGGCGATGACGGCGCCGCGCGGCACGAACTGGCCATCCGCGAAGTTGATGCGATCGATCCGTTCGGTGACGGTGGAGTTGAGATCGGCCTGTTCGTTGGCGCGGGCAGTGCCGACCGCCTCGATCGAATCGACAAGCGGGGTGTAGGCGACCTTTTCCACCACGACGGCGGGCGGCGAGCCCGGCCCGCCCTTCGCGTTTCCGCCCTTTTCGGCCGCGGCGCCGGACTTGCCCGTGATCGAATCCACCAGCGAACAGCCTGAAAGCGACAGGGCCGCGACGGACAGGAAAAGGAAGGGGCGTAGTCTGTCGGGGGTGCGGATCAAGGCGCGCGGCTCCTGAGGCTTGTGGCGGGTCCGGCCGGGGACGAGTCGAAGTCTAGGTGCGGAGCAGATGGATGCAGGATGAACGCATTGCAACATCTGTTCGGCAAGTGCGGATAAATCCGACAAATCGGACGGCTGGGCCGGAAAAATTGCGCCGAAAGCGGCGATTGCAGCACGGACCTTTGACCCACTGGCTGCCATCCACTATCTCTGCGGATAAACAGGCCCTTGCCGGCGCCGTGACAGCGGGCGGCGGGGCCTGTTCCCGGTGCAACGATCGTGGGCAGGATGTTCGATCTGGACATGCGCGGAATGCAGGCAATGGATGTGCGGGGCGGGCCTTCCGGCGAGGAGGATGGCGCCGGCGGCGACCCGGGGACGGGAACCGGTGTCGTCACGCGGACGCGGACGGAGACGCGCAAGCCTTCGCTGTACAAGGTGCTGATGCTGAACGACGACTATACCCCGATGGAGTTCGTGGTGCATGTGCTGCAGCGCTTTTTCCGGATGAGCATCGAGGATGCGACGCGGGTGATGCTGCATGTGCATCAGCGCGGCGTGGGGGTGTGCGGCATCTTCACCTATGAGGTGGCGGAAACGAAGGTTTCGCAGGTGATGGATTTCGCCAAGCAGCATCAGCACCCCCTCCAGTGCACGGTCGAAAAGGCGTGAGTTTTTTCTGGTCCCTGCGGGCGCCGCCCATCCGGGCGGCTTGCTTCCTCGCATAAGCTCGGGCGGCCGGTCGGCCTTGCGGCCGCTGCGCGGCCGGTTTTTGCCTTGGTCCCTCAGACGCCGGGCGCTCCGCATCCGCTCCGCTTGGCTTCCTCCGCTTCGCTCCGGGCGGCCGGTCGGCCTTGCGGCCTGCGGCCGGGGTGTTTCAGCCCAAATCCATCGGTGGACAATCCCGGCTGCGCAGCAGCCGCAAGCGCGACTGCGCGCCCGGAGCGGAGCGGAGGAAGCCAAGGCGGGCGGATGCCCGCCGCCCGGCGTTTGAGGGACTTAAGCAATCCCGGCCGCACAGCGGCCGCAAGCGCGACTGCGCGCCCGGAGCGGAGCGGAGGAAGCCAAGGCGGGCGGATGCCCGCCGCCCGGCGCCTGAGGGGCTTAAGCAATCCCGGCTGCCGCGCCGGGTGGCGCGAAAGCCAAGGGGAGCGGATGCGGAGCGCCGGCGTCTGAGGGCGCTTGCAAAAACGCGAAGAAATCAATACAGCCCCGCGCTTCAATCGCGAGATCTGATTGTGATCCGCCCGGCGAACATGGGCTGCCGTGGCTGATCCTGAACTCGCCCCAATCCCCGCGAGGGGAACGAAAGGAGCCGAAATGCCCAAGCTGAAGACCAAGAGCGGTGTGAAGAAGCGCTTCAAGATCACCGCGACCGGCAAGATCAAGCATGGTGTGGCCGGCAAGCGCCACCGCCTGATCAGCCACAACGGAAAATATATCCGCCAGAACCGCGGCACCAGCGTTCTGTCCGAGGCCGATACGGCCCGGGTGGTCGCCTGGGCCCCCTATGGCCTGAAGTAAGGAGCCCGGTACATGGCACGTGTGAAGAGGGGCGTTACCGCCCGTGCGCGTCATAAGCGCGTTCTTGAACAGGCGAAGGGCTATTATGGCCGTCGCAAGAACACCATCCGCATCGCGCGGCAGGCGGTCGAGAAGGCCGGCCAATATGCGTATCGCGACCGCAAGGTTAAGAAGCGGAGCTTCCGGGCGCTTTGGATCCAGCGGATCAATGCGGCGACCCGCGAGCAGGGCGTGACCTATTCGGCGTTCATGCACGCGCTCTCGAACTCTGGCCTGGAGCTGGACCGCAAGGTTCTGGCCGACCTCGCCATGAACGAGCCGGCGGCGTTCAAGGCCGTGTTTGACCAGGTGATGGCTGGCGCCAAGGCCTGATCTCGCGCGACCTGCATGAGGACATGAGGGGCGCGGGAAGGCTTTGGGCCTTCCCGCGCCCCTTTGTTTTTGCGCCCCCCGCTTTCGTTTTCCGGCCCGCCCCGCTAACCCGCCGCGCGACCGACAGAGCATAGGAACAAGCCCGTGAGCACCGACGCCCTTCGCGGCGAAACCCTCGCCCAGATTGCCGCCGCCGACACGCTGGAGGCGCTGGAGGCCGTGCGCGTGGCCGCGCTTGGCAAATCCGGCACGATCACCCAGTTGATGAAGAGCCTGGGCGGACTGCCGCCCGAGGAGCGGCTGACGGTGGCGCCAGTCTATCAGGCCCTGCGGGAAGCTGTTTCCGGGGCGCTGGAGACGAAGAAGGCCGATCTGGGGAAGGCGGCGCTGACCGCGCGGCTGGCGGCGGAGCGGATCGACATGTCGTTGCCGGCCGCGCCGCTGGTGGCGGGCAGCGTGCATCCGATCAGCCAGGTGATGGACGAGCTGTCGGAGATCTTCGCGGACCTGGGGTTTGCGGTGGCCGAGGGGCCGGAGATCGAGAGCGACTGGCACAATTTCACCGCGCTGAACATTCCGCCCGAGCATCCGGCGCGGGCGATGCACGACACCTTCTATGCGACGCCGGATGGTGGCGGTGAAAGGATGGTGCTGCGCACCCACACCTCCCCGGTGCAGATCCGCACGATGATGGCCGGGAAGCCGCCCATCCGCATCATTGCGCCGGGGCGGGTTTACCGATCCGATTCGGATGCCACCCACACGCCGATGTTCCACCAGGTGGAGGGGCTGGTGATCGACCGGGGCATCCATATGGGGCATCTGAAATGGACGCTGGAGACCTTCGTGAAGGCCTTCTTCGAGGTGGATGACGTGACGCTGCGGCTGCGGCCGAGCTTCTTTCCCTTCACCGAACCGGGGGTGGAAGTGGATGTCGGCTGTTCGTGGGAGGGCGGCACGCTGAAGATCGGCGGGACGTCTTCCTGGATGGAGATCCTGGGCGCGGGCATGGTGCATCGCCGGGTGCTGGAAAACTGCGGGCTGGATCCGGACGAGTGGCAGGGCTTTGCCTTTGGCTGCGGCATCGATCGGCTGGCCATGCTGAAATATGGGATGACGGATTTGCGCGCCTTCTTTGACGCGGACCTTCGCTGGCTGAAGCATTTCGGCTTTGCGGCGCTCGACGTGCCGACCCTGTCTGCGGGAGTGGGCGCATGAAATTTCCGTTGAGCTGGCTGAAGCGCTATCTGGAGACGACGGCGACCGCCGAAGACCTGGCGGCCGCGATGACGCGGCTGGGGCTGGAGGTGGAAGGGGTGGAAAACCCGGCCGACGCACTGAAGCCCTTCGTGATCGCGAAGGTGCTGACGGCGGAGCGGCACCCGCAGGCCGACAAGCTGCAGGTTCTGTCTGTCGATACCGGCGCCGGGGCCGGGCTTCAGGTGGTGTGCGGCGCGCCGAACGCGCGTGCTGGGCTGGTGGGGGTGTTCGGCCCCCCGGGCGCGCATGTGCCGGGGCTGGACGTGGTGCTGAAGGTGGCCGCGATCCGGGGTGTCGAATCCAACGGCATGATGTGTTCCAACCGGGAACTGCTGCTGGGCGACGACCATGACGGCATCATCGAGCTGCCGGCCGACGCGCCGGTGGGCGCGGCGTTTGCGGCCTGGGCCGGGCTGGACGATCCCGTGTTCGAGGTGGCGATCACGCCGAACCGGCAGGACTGCATGGGGGTTTACGGCATCGCCCGCGATCTGGCGGCGGCCGGGCTGGGGGCGCTGAAGCCGTTGACGCCGCCGGTGCTGGCGGAAGGCGGGCCGGTCGCGGTGGGGGTACGCACCGACGATCCCGAAGGCTGCCCGGCCTTTTATGCGCGATCGGTTTCCGGGGTGGCGAACGGGCCTTCGCCGCAATGGTTGCAGGACCTGCTGACGAAGGCGGGGCTGCGGCCGATTTCCGCGCTGGTGGACGTGACCAACTATTTCGCCATCGGCCATGGCCGGCCGCTGCATGTCTATGATGTGGCGAAGCTGAAGGGCGGGCTGGTGGCGCGCCGGGCGAAGGCGGGCGAAACGCTGGAGGCGCTGAACGGCAAGACCTATGCGCTGGACGAGGGCATGACCGTGATCGCCGACGAGGCGCATGTGCATGACATCGGCGGCATCATGGGCGGCATGGAATCGGGCGTTTCGGACACGACGACCGATGTGCTGATCGAGGCGGCCTATTTCGATCCGGCGCGGATCGGGGAGACCGGGCGCGCGCTGGGGCTGACATCGGACGCGCGGTCCCGCTTTGAGCGGGGCGTTGATCCGGCGTTCGTGGAGCCGGGGCTGAACCTGGCGGCCGCGATGGTGGCCGGGCTGTGTGGGGGACGCGTTTCGGACATCGCCAGGGCGGGTGCGGCGCCGATCGTGGCGAAGACGGTGCGGTTCGATCCGGCGCGGACGCTGGCGCTGGGCGGGCTGGATGTGTCTGTGGCGGAGCAGAAGGCAATTCTGGAGCGGCTGGGCTTTGGCGTTTCGGGCGATGTTCCCTGGGATGTGACGGTGCCGAGCTGGCGGCGCGACGTGGACGGGGCGGCCGATCTTGTCGAGGAAGTCGTGCGGCTGCACGGGCTGGACAAGGTGCAGTCTGTGCCGCTGCCGCGGGTGGACGGCGTGGCGACGCCCACCGCGACCGCTGCCCAGAAGCTGGAGCGCCGGTGCAAGCGGCTGCTGGCTTCGCGCGGGCTGGACGAGGCGATCACCTGGAGCTTCATTTCCGAAGCCGAGGCCGCGAAGTTCGGCGGTTTTCACTGGAAGCTGGACAATCCCCTGTCTGCCGAACTGGCGGTGATGCGCACCTCGCTGCTGCCGGGGCTGGTGGCGGCGGCGGAGCGCAACCTGGCGCGCGGTGCGGCCGGCGTGCGCTTCTTCCAATATGGGCGCCGTTATCTGCCGGACGGGGAGCGGCCGACGCTGTCGCTGCTGCTGGCAGGCGAGGCGCAGCCGAAGGGCTGGCAGACGGGCAAGGCGCGGAGCTTTGACGCCTTCGACGTGAAGGCCGAGGTGATCGCCGTGCTGACGGCGGCGGGCGCGCCGGTGGAGCGGTTGCAGACGGTGCAGCCGGCCAGCGGCCATTATCATCCCGGACGCTCTGCGAAGCTGGTGCTGGGCAAGGTGGTGCTGGCCGAATTCGGCGAGCTGCATCCCGACGTGCTGGGCGACCTGCCGGGCGCGGCTGCGGCGGAAATCCATCTGGATGCCGTGCCGGAGCGGCGGGGGAAGCGGGCGCGCCCGGCCTTCAGCCCGCCGGCCCTGCAGCCGGTGACGCGCGACTTTGCCTTCCTGGTGCCGGAAACCGTGCAGGCCGAAGCGCTGGTGCGCGCGGTGAAGGGCGCCGACAAGCAGCTGATCGTGGATGCGCGGCTGTTCGACCGCTTCGCCGGTGCGGGCGTGGGCGACGGGCAGGTGAGCCTGGCCGTGACGGTGACGCTGCAGCCGGTGGAAAAGACGCTGACCGACGCCGAGATCGAGGCGGTGGGCAAGGCTGTCGTGGCGGCCGCCGGCAAGGTCGGCGCGGTGCTGCGGGGGTAATCCGGACGGTGAGGCCGGCGGCTGAGCCGCCGGACCCCTGGACAGGAAACAAGGGCGGGGCCGGAACCCGCCCTTCGATGTGCCAGACGGCTATTGTGCCTGCTGGATCTGTTCCTGGCTGACCGGGATGATGCGGATTTCCACGCGCCGGTTCTGGGCGCGGCCTTCCGGCGTGTCGTTGGAGGCGACCGGCTGGGTGAAGCCGAAGCCGCGCGGCTGCATCCGGGCACGCGCCACGCCGAAGCTTTCGAGCGTGCCGGCGACTGCCCCCGCCCGCTGTTCGGACAGGCGCTGGTTGACCTCTGCCGAGCCGACATTGTCGGTGTGGCCGAAGACGCCGATGACCGTGGACGGATAGGCGTTCAGCACCTTCGCCACTTCCTGAAGCTGGCCGCGCATTTCCGGGCGGACGACATAGGAGTTGAAATCGAAGGTGATGGTGTCGGGGAAGGTCAGCTTGATCTCGTCGCCCTGGCGTTCCACCTGGATTTCGGTGCCTGCGGTGGCCTGGCGGAGTTCGCGTTCCTGCTTGTCCATGTAGGAGCCGATGCCGCCGCCCGCGATGGAGCCGACGCCCGCGCCGATGAGCGCGCCGGTGTTGCCGCCGATGAGCCCGCCGAGCAGCGCGCCGCCCAACCCGCCCGCGAGCGCGCCCTTGCCGCCGCGCGTGATCGTCTGCTGTCCGGTGACGGGATCGGTGGTGCAGCCGGTGACGAGAAGAAGCGCGGCAAGCGCCCCGCCGATCATCAGTTGCGACTTCTGCCTGCGTGCCGGGATGGCCATTTGCCTCTCTCCTCAGTCCCTGTTGTCAAGACCTGTGCTCAGCCGGTTGGCTGTGCGGCAGGCTGACGGACAGCCTGCGACCTGCCCCGGCAACAAGCTGAATAGACCGTTGAAGTTCCGCTGACTATCCCGAATGGACGGCCGCCCGGCCGGCTTGAGAAATTCTGCGGCTACCGGCATAACCCCTCCGATCATGGCCTTTCCCTGGACCGATGTCGCGATCATCCTCGCGTTGATTGCGCTGAACGGCTTCTTTGCCGGCGCCGAGCTGGCGATTGTCTCTGCGCGCAAGCCGCGGCTGTCGGTGATGGAGCGCGCGAATGTGCGCGGCGCGCGAACCGCGCTGAACCTCCAGGAGAATCCGGGGCGCTTCCTGTCTGCCGTGCAGATCGGGATCACGCTGGTGGGCGTCGCCAACGGGGCCTATTCGGGCGCGAGCCTGGCGGGCCCTGCGGCGGACTGGCTGGGATCGCTGGGGGTGCCCCCGCGCTGGTCGGGCAATGCCGGTTTCGTGCTGGTGATCGTGGTGGTGACCTATCTGTCGCTGATCGTGGGCGAACTGGTGCCCAAGCAGCTGGCGCTGCGCGCGCCGGAACGGATCGCGGTGATCGTGGCGCCGGTGATGCAGTTCGTGACCCGGCTGACGGGGCCGTTCGTGTCGGTGCTGGACGCTTCCACCGGATTCATTTTCCGGCTGATGGGGATCCGGCGGGACGCGGACAACAGCGTGACGGAGGAGGAGCTGCGCCATGTGGTGCAGGAAGCCGAAGTCGCCGGGGTGATCGAGGGCAAGGAGCGGGAGCTGATCTCGGGCATCATGCGGCTGGCCGACCGGCCGGTGCGCGGGGTGATGACGCCGAGGCCCGAGGTGGACTGGCTGGACCTGAACGCGCCTGAGGCCGAGGTGCGGGCGCGGCTGATCGCCACGCCGCACAGCCGGCTGCTGGTGGGCGAAGGCTCCATCGACCGGATTGTGGGCGTGGTGCAGGCGCGGGATGCGCTGGCCGCCCTGCTGGAGGGCAAGCCGCTGGGGCTGCCCGGGCTGGTGCGCAAGGCGCCCGTGGTGCCGGACGTGGCGGAAGCGACCGCGGCGCTGGCCGCCCTGCGCGACGCCGAGGTGCCGATGGCGGTGGTGATCGACGAATATGGCCATTTCGAAGGGGTGGTGACGCCGGCCGACCTGCTCGCGGCGATTGCGGGCGAGTTCCGTTCGGACATGGACGACCAGACCGATCCGGCGCTGGTGCAGCGCGAGGACGGCAGCTGGCTGGTATCGGGCAGCGTCGCGGCGGACGAACTGGCGGAGCGGCTGGATTTCAGGCTGGACGATGAGCGGGATTACCAGACCGTCGCCGGACTTGTGCTGGCCGAATTGCGGCACATCCCGACGACGGGTGAATCGGTGAACGCGCGCGGCTGGCGCTTCGAGGTGGTGGACATGGACGGGCGGAAGATCGACAAGCTGATCGTATCCCGTGTGGAGGTGGCATGAAGGGACTTGTCTGGGGCTTGTTCGGGCTGCTGGCGGCCTTGTGGTCGTTGTTTGCCTGGCTGCTGCACGGCATCGCCGGGGCGGGAGGCGCGGCGGTGACGACGGTGAGCCGCTGGCTGGAAATCGACCTGGCCCGGACCCAGTGGCTGGCGGACGGGCTCGCCATGGCGGGCGGGCTGGCGCAGGGGCTGGTGATCATCTTCTGGCTGATGGGCATGGGCCTGATCCTGGCCTTTGCCTGGATGGGCAGCCGCACCGTGGACGGCCTGCGGGACATGGGGGCCGAGCTGGAGCGCGACCCCGGGATGCGCGGACCCGGCGCCGTGCTGGACGGCGAACTGGTCCGCGACCCGCAGGTGAGGCGGCCGGACGACCCGGCCTGAGGGCGGTTCAGCCCTTCGCGCCCGCCTTCAGCGCCTGTTCCCAGGCCAGCTTCGCCAGCGGCTCGACCGTCGCCGACATCGCCTTGGCATGCGCGTTCGAGGCGGTGCCCCTGACCACCCGGCCGCGGATGCCATGCACGATCGCGGCGAGGCGGAACATGTTGTAGGAAATGTAGAAATCCATGTTCGCCGTGACATCGGACACGTTCCGCCCGACGGTTGCGCAATAGCGCTCCACATATTCCAGCTCGGTCGGGATGTTCATCTCGGACAGGTTGACGTCGGTGAGGCCGACCGTGCCGGTGGGCGGCATGCGGTACATCATCAGGTGATAGGAGAAATCCGCCAGCGGGTGGCCGAGCGTGCTGAGCTCCCAATCGAGAACCGCCAGAACCTTCGGCTCTGTCGGGTGGAAGATCATGTTGTCGCAGCGGTAATCGCCATGGACGACGGCGCTTTCGTCGCCGGGCGGGATGTTGGCGGGCAGCCATTCCACCAGCTTGTCCATCTCCGGCACGCGGCCGGCAGCCTCGTCCTCGAGATACTGTTTCGACCAGCGGCCGATCTGGCGGGCGAAATAATTGCCGGGCTTGCCGAAGTCGCCGAGGCCGGCGGCGACCGGGTCGATGCTGTGCAGCTGGGCGATCGTGTCGTTCATGGCGTCGAAATATTTGCGCCGCTCGGACGTGGGGACATCCGGGAAGGTGCCGTCCCAGATGATGCGGCCTTCGACGCAATCCATGATGTAGAACCAGGTGCCGATGACGGATTCATCGGTGCAAAGGCCGAAGGTTTCCGCGACGGGGAAGCCCTGCGCGAAGAGCGCGGTGATCACCCGATATTCCCGATCGACGGCATGGGCCGAGGCGATGAGCAGCCCCGGCGGCTTGCGGCGCAGCACATAGGAGCGCTTCGGGGTGATCAGCTTGTAGGTGGGGTTGGACTGGCCGCCCTTGAACTGCCGGACTTCGAGCGGGCCCTGATAGTCGCGCACATTGTCGCGCATCCAGGCTTCGAGCGCGGCCTCGTCGAAGCGGTGGGCTTCGCGCACCTCTGTCGTGCCCGAAAACTGTTCCTGGCGGCTCGCCATCCCTTGATCCTTCCCTTGGCGGCTGGCCTTCGCGGTCAGCCGTCTGCCCGTTCGCGGGCGATTTCACGCCAACCGATATCGCGGCGACAGAAGCCATCGGCAAAGCTGATCTTTTCGACGGCCGCATAGGCCGTGGCGACGGCTTCGGCCACCGTGGGGCCGGCGGCGGTGACGCCCAGCACCCGCCCGCCGCTGCTGACCAGCCGGCCATGGGCATCGAGCGCGGTGCCGGCGTGCAGCACCATCGCGCCGGTGGCTTCGGCGGCTTCGAGATTGGAGATCAGGCCGCCCTTTGCGGGCGTGCCGGGATAGCCGCGCGCGGCCACGACGACGACGGCCGCCGTGCCGGGCTTCCAGGTGGCGGCGCGGCCCGCGAGCTCTCCGCAGGCGGCTGCCAGCAGAAGCCCGGCCATATCCGTTTCGAGGAGGGCCATCAGCACCTGGCATTCGGGATCGCCGAAGCGGACATTGTATTCGATCAGCCTGGGGCCGGTTTCGGTGAGCATCAGGCCGGCGAACAGGACCCCCGTGAAGGGGGTTCCGCGCGCGGCCATCGCGTTCAGCGTGGGCTGAATGATTTCGGCCATGGTGCGGGCCTGCAGTTCAGGGGTGAACACCCGGGCCGGGGCATAGGCGCCCATGCCGCCGGTGTTGGGCCCCGTATCGCCGTCTCCTACACGTTTGTGATCCTGCGCGGCGAGCAGCGGCAGGGCGGTCTTGCCGTCGGCCAGCACGAAGAAGCTGACTTCCTCGCCCGTCATGCACTCTTCGATCACCACTTCGGCGCCGGGGCTGGCGAACAGGTCCCTGAGGGCCTCTTCGGCTTCGCCATGGGTGAGGGCGACGGTGACGCCCTTGCCCGCGGCCAGCCCGTCGGCCTTCACGACGACGGGCAGGGCATGGGCGGCCGAATAGGCCAGCGCCGGTTCCAGCGCATCGAAGCGGCGGTAGCGGGCCGTGGGGACATGGGCTTCGTCGCACAGCTGCTTGGTGAAGGCCTTGGAGGCTTCGAGGCGGGCGGCGGCGGCGCTGGGGCCGAAGACGGGAATGCCGGCTGCCCGGAGCGCATCGGAAACGCCGGCGGCCAGCGGCCCTTCCGGCCCGACGACGACGAGACCGGCGCCTTCGGCCTGCGCGAAGGCGGTGACGGCGGCCGGATCGAGGATGTCGAGCCCCGGTGCGAGCGACGCGACCTGCGCGATGCCGGGGTTGCCGGGCGCTGCGATCAGCCGGCTGCAGAGCGGCGAGGCGGCGAGTTTCAGGGCAAGCGCATGTTCGCGGCCGCCGCTGCCGAGGAGGAGGATGGGAAAGGCTGTGCTGGACATGGGCCGCCGATTAGGCGCTGTTCGCCACAGAGGGAAGGGCGCGCGGATTTGAAGTGGCCGCGAAGCGACGGTATGGCGTTCGGCATGGCTTCGCAGGCGCCCAACATTCCGGAATTTTCCGTTTCCGAACTGGCGCAGAGCGTGCGCCGGACGCTGGAGGACCGGTTCTCGCTGGTCCGGGTGCGGGGCGAGCTGTCGGGCTTCAAGGTCTATGGATCGGGCCATGCCTATTTCGACCTGAAGGATGCCGACGCCGTGCTGGCCGGCGTGATGTGGAAGGGCAATTTCCAGCGCCTGGGCTTCCGGCCGGAGGACGGGCTGGAGGTGATCGCGACGGGCAAGCTTTCGGGCTATCCCAAATCCTCCCGCTATCAGCTGGTGGTGGAGCGGATGGAGGTGGCGGGCGTCGGCGCGCTGCTGAAGCAGATCGAGGAGCGGCGGCGGCGGCTGGAGGCGGAAGGGCTGTTCGATCGCGCGGCCAAGCCGCAGCGGCCGTTCCTGCCGGCGCACATCGGGATCGTCACCTCGCCGCAGGGAGCGGTGATCCGCGACATCCTGCACCGGCTGCGCGACAGGTTTCCGCGCCGGGTGAGCCTGTGGCCGGTGCCGGTGCAGGGGGATGGCGCGGCGGCGCGGATCGCGGCGGCGATCAACGGCTTCAACGCCATGCCCGACGGGGCGCGGCCCGACCTGCTGATCGTGGCGCGCGGCGGCGGATCGATCGAGGACCTGATGGCCTTCAACGAGGAAATCGTGGTGCGCGCGGCGGCGGCGAGCCGGATTCCGCTGATTTCGGCGGTGGGCCACGAGACGGACACGACGCTGATCGATTTCGCATCGGCCTTGCGGGCGCCGACGCCGACGGCTGCGGCGGAGCTGGCGGTGCCGGTGCGCGCGGACCTGCTGGAGACGCTGGCCGACCTGGGGCTGCGGGCGCAGCGGGCGGAGCGGCGCACGCGGCTGCTGAGGGCGGAGCGTTTGCAGGCGATGGCGGCGCGGCTGCCGAGGCCTCAGGCGATCGCGGGGCTGGCGCGGCAGCGGCTGGACGACGCGGGCGAGCGGCTGCCGAGGGCGCTGATGGCGCGGGCGCGCCTGCTGGGCGCGCGGCTGGCGGCGGCGGGCGGACGGCTGACGCCCCGGCTGCTGGCGCATCATCTGGCGCGGGAGCGGGCGCTGCTCGCCTCCCCGCGGGTGACGCCAAACCCGGCGCTGCTGAGGGCGCGGCTGTCTGCCGCGCGGGCGTCGCTGGCCGCCGGATTCCGGCTGGCAGAGGGGCTGTCGCCGCAATCGGTGCTGGCGCGGGGGTTCACGCTGGTGCGGTTGCCGGACGGCGCGATCGCCCGCCATGCGGCAGACGCCGGGGCCGCGCCGCAGCTGCGGATCGTCTTTGCCGATGGCGAGGTGGTGGCGCGACCTGCCACCGTTGCCACGGCCCGTTCCCAACCGGCGGCGGAGCCGCCCCCCGGCGGGCCGCAGGGCCAGCTTTTCTGAAGGATCCGAACATGTTGAACTTTTCCGCCGGCCGGCCTGCAAGGCTTCGATATCTGTCCGGCAGCTTCAAGGTGATCGCCGACGGCGACCATGTGCTGTGCGCCGTGACCGGGCAGAAGATCCCGCTGCAGGCGCTGCGCTACTGGAGCCACGAGCTGCAGGAGCCCTATGCCTCTGCCGAGGCGGCCGCCGGCCGCTATGCCGAGGCGCGGGAAAAGGGCCTGATCTGAACATTGCGCTGCAGCATCGGGCGAATCGTATACTGTGGCGCTTGAGCAACAGGCGCGCGCAACAATCCGCCGGAAGGCGACGGCTCCTTTACAGCAAGGGGGCTTTTTGGTGAAACCGCCACCAAGCCTAAAGGCGACCGGTCGGATTGCGTCGCGTTGATGGTGCAGATGCACATTGCTGCACCCAGCGCGCGCGGACTGTTCGGGACAAGCAAAGGCGTCATCCAGGTGGAGGGATATCCGGTTC
>NZ_JAYRCW010000051.1:5352-19230 GCF_041909755.1 Sandaracinobacter sp. | reverse complement strand
CTCGGGCTCGCGGCGGATCAGCCCGCGCAGGAAGGGCGAATGGGCATCTGCCCGGGCGCGGGCGTCCGCCAGGCTCATGCCCGAAGCTCGCCGCTCGCAAACGGCGCGCACGGGCCGCCGATCCACACGCCGTCGCCGCGCACCTCGGTCAGGATCTCCGACGGCCGGCCGATATGCCGCCCCTGCGACAGCAGGAAGCGGCTCTCGCCCGGCCGCAGGCTGTGCAGGAACGCCCCAAGGGCAGCTGCCGCGCTGCCCGTCGCCGGGTCTTCCACCACGCCGGACAGCGGCGCGAACATCCGCACGTCCAGCCGCGCCGGGTCATTCGAATCGCGCACATGCAGATGCAGCCCCAGGAAGCCGCCGGACTGGCCGACATGCCCTTCATGGCGGCGGAAGGCGTCCGTATCCGGCCGCGCGCGCTCCAGCGCATCGGCGGTCACCTCGGCCAGCAGGAACTCCGCCCCAACAGAGGCGAAGCGCGGGCGGAACCGCCCCTGCAGGATATCCGCTTCGGACAGGCCCGCCAGCTCCGCGATGATGGCGCGCGGCACCTCCGGCCCCGGCGCCAGCGGGCGCGGCGCCCGGCATCGCGCGCCCGCAATCGCGCCGCCCTCGCGCAGCAGCTCCAGCGCCACCAGCCCGGCCGCTTCCTCGAAGCGCAGCGCATCGCCGACGGGTCGCCCGAACAAGGCCCCCATCCGCCCCGCCACGAACGCGGTTCCCACATTGGGATGCCCGGCGAAGGGCATCTCCTCTTCGGGGGTGAAGATCCGCACATGGGCGTCGTTGGCCGGGTCGGCAGGCGGAAACAGGAAGCTCGTCTCGGCGAAATTGAACTCGCGCGCGATCGCCTGCATCGCGGCCGTGTCCAGCCCGCGCGCATCCGTCACCACGGCCAGCTGGTTCCCGGCGCGGGCCCTGGGCGTGAACACATCGACGATCTCGAAGGGGTGCGCGCTCATCGCGGGATCACCGGGAAATTGTCGATCAGCCGGGTGGCGCCCAGCTTCGCCGCCACGAACAGCCGCGCGCCCGGCAGCGGCTGGTTCAGCAGCTGCAGGGTCTGTTCGTCGGCCAGCAGCAGATAATCCACCCGGAAGCCCGCCGATTCCAGCCCGGCGCGCGCAGCCGACAGCGTATCCGTCACGGCGGCCCCGCCGGTGATCGTGCTGGCGGCCGCCTGAAGCGTGCGGAACAGGGCGCCCGCCACCGCCCGCTGCTGCGGCTGGAGATAGGCGTTGCGCGAACTCATCGCCAGGCCGTCCGCCTCGCGGATGATCGGCGCGCCGACGATCTCGGCCGGGATGTTCAGGTCGATGGCGAGCCGGCGGATGATCGCCAGCTGCTGCCAGTCCTTCTCTCCGAAGATGGCGACATCGGGGAAGGCCATCAGCAGCAGCTTGGTCACAACGGTCGCGACGCCGTCGAAATGGCCGGGGCGCGACGCGCCCTCCATCGGCCGGTCCAGCCCGGCCACGCTCACGCTCGTCGAATAGCCAGCGGGATAGACGGCATCGGCGGGCGGCAGGAACAGCAGGTCGCAGCCTGCCTGCCGCAGCAGCTCCGCGTCGCGGGCTTCCTGCCGGGGATAGCGATCCAGATCCTCGTTCGCGCCGAACTGCTTCGGGTTCACGAAGATGCTGGCGACAACCCGGTGCGCCCGTCGTTTGCCCGCTTCGATCAGCGAAAGATGCCCGGCGTGCAGCGCGCCCATCGTCGGCACCAGCGCAATGCGGTCGCCGGCGGATCGCCATGTCCTGATCTTCGCCCGAAGGGCCACTACCGTGCGCGCCGTGTCCATCGTTATCCTTGTTTCACCTTGCTCTTGATTGACGAAGCCCGGCCATCACCGCATGGGAAGAAAAGTTGCGCCGGCGATGGGTCGGCAATCGCCGGAGGCAGGGCGGAATGTCAATCACGGGTATCCCCGGAAGCGTCGGAGCCAGGGGCGCCAGGAAGGGCCCGCACGTGATCGTGCTGGGCAATGAAAAGGGCGGGTCGGGCAAATCCACCACGGCCGTGCATATCGCGCTGGCACTGGCGCAGAGCGGGATTCGCCTTGCTGTCGCCGATCTCGATCACCGCCAGCAGACCACGGCGCGCTACCTCGAAAACCGCAAGGCCTGGGCAGAGCGCAAGGGAATCGAACTGTCGTCGGTGCCCGTCACCGTGCTGGGCGACGGCTCCACGGGCGCGCTGGAAACGCTGGTGCGCGCCGATCTGGACGCCGTCGTCATCGACACGCCCGGCCGCGACTCCGAAATCGGCCGCGCCGCGATCGCCCGGGCCGACACGCTGATCACCCCCATCAACGACAGCTTCATCGATTTCGACCTCCTGGGTCAGGTCGATCCCGAAACCTACAAGGTCGTGCGCCCCAGCTTCTATGCCGAGCAGGTGTGGAAGGCGCGGCAGGAACGGGCGCGCACGGATGGCGGGCAGGTGGACTGGATCGTGGTGCGGAACCGCCTCTCCACGCTCGAAGCGCGCAACCGCAAGCGGGTCGGCGCGGCGCTGGAGGAACTGTCCAAGCGCATCGGCTTCCGCGTGGCGCCGGGCTTTTCCGAACGCGTCATCTACCGCGAGCTCTTCCCGCGCGGCCTGACCCTGCTCGACATGGGGCAGGTGGAGGAAGCGTCCATGAGCCATGTGGCCGCCCGCGCCGAACTGCGCGAACTGATCTCCGCGCTCCAGCTGCCGCTGGGCCACACGCAGGAAGCCGCCGCCTGATGGGCCCTTTCGCGCTGCTGGTGGTGGCAGGCGTGGGCTGGTTGTGGTGGCAGGGGCATCTGGGTCCGGATGCCGGGCGCAAGCTGGCGCTCGCCGGTGGTGTCGGCCTTGCCGGCTGGCTGCTGGCGCGGGGGCAGTTGATTCCGGGTCTGGCGCTTGCCGCGGCGACGGCGGCGCTCGCCTTCGGGGGCTGGATGCGCGCGAAAGTGGCCGCCATCCCGATGGACGAGATCGAGGCAAGGCAGCTGCTCGGCGTGGGCCTGGGGGCGACGGCGGAGGAGATCCAGGCCGCGCATCGCCGCCTGATCGCCACGGCCCATCCCGATCGCGGCGGGGATGCGGATCTCGCGCGCAGGCTGAACGCCGCGCGAGACCTGCTGATGCAGATTCAGGCGCCGCGTGGTTGACGCCTGTCTCGGGGAATACATATTGCGGTGCAACAAGATGATCGGGTTCGCTGGACGAAGAGGGGCATGATGAAGAGCCATGAATTCCATCCGACGTCGCTGCGGGAATATGACATCCGCGGCATCATCGGCGAAACCCTGGGCGAGCAGGACGCCCGCGCCATCGGACGCGGCTTCGGCACCGTCGTGCGCCGCGCAGGCGGCAGCCTCGTCAGCGTCGGCTATGATGGCCGCCACAGCTCCCCGGGGCTGGAGGCGGCGCTGGTGGACGGCCTGCTTGCATCCGGCGTCGATGTCGTGCGGATCGGCCTTGGCTCCACCGGCATGCTCTATTTCTCCGTGCCCGAACTGGGCGCGGATGGCGGCGTGATGATCACGGGCAGCCACAATCCGCCCGATTACAACGGCTTCAAGATGATGCTGAAGGACCGGCCCTTCTTCGGCGCCGACATCCGGGCGCTGGGCGAAGCCGCCGCCCGCGGCGACTGGGACAGCGGCAAGGGCAGCAGCCGGCAGGTGGCCCTGCTGGACCGCTATGTGGAACGGCTTCAGGAAGACCATCGCGTGAAGCCCTTCCGCATCGGCTGGGATGCGGGCAACGGCGCCACCGGGGAAGCGCTGGAAAAGCTGCTGAAAACTTTGCCGGGCGAACATCACGCCCTGTTCACGAAGATCGACGGCGACTTCCCCAACCACCATCCGGATCCGACGGTCGAGAAGAACCTGGAGGATCTGCGCCAGTTGGTGTCGGAGCTGAAGCTGGATTTCGGCATCGCCTTCGATGGCGACGGAGATCGGATCGGCGCGATCGACGGGCAGGGCAGGGTCGTCTGGGGCGACCAGCTTCTGGCGATCCTGGCGGAACCGGTGCTGAAGGAATTGCCCGGCTCGACCATCATTGCCGACGTGAAGGCCAGCCAGGCCCTCTATGACCGCATCGCGGAACTGGGCGGCAAGCCCCTCATGTGGAAGACCGGCCACAGCCTGATCAAGGCGAAGATGAAGGATGTGGAATCGCCGCTTGCAGGCGAAATGTCGGGCCACATCTTCTTCAAGCATCGCTGGTACGGCTTCGACGACGCGCTCTACGCCGCGATCCGCCTGATCGAGGCGGTGGGCGAAATGGGCGGCTCGCTGACGGCGCTGAAATCCGCGATGCCCGACGTGGTGAACACGCCGGAAATGCGCTTCCCCTGTTCGGAAGAGCGCAAGTTCGAGGTGGTGACGGAGGTTCTCGCCCGGCTGAAGGCCGAAGGCGCCCAGGTGAACGACACCGATGGCGCGCGGGTGAACACGCCCGACGGCTGGTGGCTGCTGCGCGCCTCCAACACGCAGGATGTGCTCGTCGCCCGGGCCGAGGCGAAGGACGAAGCCGCGCTGGAGCGGCTGAAGGCCGCGATCGATGCCCAGCTGGCGAAATCCGGCGTCGAAAGGGTCGAGACCAGCCACTGACAGCATATGGCGTGACAATTTGTTGCGCCGCACAAACTCCGTCTTGAAATTCGTGCCGCAGTGCATTATTGTGCAGTGCAGCAACAAAGGAGTGTGCCGTCGATGGCTGATGCCAAGCCTGCCCGCAAGTCCGCGCCCAAGACGCCCAAGGCCGCAGCGGCGAATGCCGTGACGCCTGATGTGGCGGCGAAGCCGGCTGTGCTGAAGGCCGTGGCGCCTGAGGCGGCTGCTCCTGTCCCGCCCCCTGTTCCGGAGACTGTCCCGATGAACGCCGAAACCAACTTCGCCAAGACGTTTGAAACCGTGGCGCCCGCCTTCGAGAAGGCGACCGCCGACGCCGTCGCGCAGGCCCAGGCCGCGCAGGAACAATTTGCTGAAAAGCTCAAGGAACTGATGGAGAAGAACATGAAGTCCGTCACCGAAATGTCCGATTTCGCCAAGGGCAATGTCGAAGCCCTGATGGAAAGCGCCAAGGCCGCTGCCGCCGGCGCCGAAACGCTGACCACGCACATGGTCGAAGCCTCGAAGAAGGCTGCCGAGGAAGCCCAGGCTGCCTTCAAGACGATGAGCGCCTCCAAGACGCCGAACGAATTCTTCGCGGCCCAGAACGAATATGCCAAGGCGCAGTTCGACAAGGCCGTGGCGAACGCCAGCCACCTGACGGAAACCTGGCTGAAGCTGGCCGGCGAAGTCGTGCAGCCGCTGTCCAGCCGCGTCGCGCTGGCAACGGAAACGGTCAAGAAGAGCATCGCGGCCTAAGCTGCGAAGGCGGCCGCCGTCAGTGCGCAGCACTGATCGGCGAGCTCGCCGGTGCTCACGGCATGAAAAAAGGGCGGGGCTTCGGCCCCGCCCTTTTTGCATGTCCGACGAGTCGGGCGTTCAGCCGAAGGCTGACCTTCGGTTCGCCCGACCCTTCTTCTTCGCGACTGCCCTCAGGCGGACTCGTCCGCTACTCCGACGGCCGGCTCCCTCACCGCCCCCAGCAGGAACTCCACATTCCCCTCCGGCCCGGTGATGGGCGAGGTTTCCACCCCCAGCACCCGCCATCCCTTGCCGGAAACCCATGCGGCAGCCTCCGCGCACACCCGCGCATGCACGGCTGCGTCGCGCACCACACCGCCCTTGCCGACTTCGCTGCGCCCGGCTTCGAACTGCGGCTTCACCAGCGCGACGAGATGCCCGCCCGGCTTTGCAAACCCCAGCGCCGCATCCAGCACCTTCGCCAGCGAAATGAAGCTGGCGTCGCACACGATGATATCGACCGGTTCGGGAATATGGTCCGCCGTCAGCGCACGCGCGTTCGTCTGCTCATGCACCACCACGCGCGCGTCCTGCCGCAGCTTCCAGGCCAGCTGGTTGGTGCCCACGTCCACCGCATAAACCCTGGCGGCGCCGCGGCTCAGCAGCACATCGGTGAACCCCCCGGTGGAAGAGCCGACATCCAGCCCCACCGCGCCCGTCACTTCGATGCCGAACTGCGAAAGCCCGTGGTCCAGCTTCAGCCCGCCGCGTGAAACCCAGGGATGGTCCTTGCCGCGCACATCCAGCACCGCATCGGCCGCCAGCATCTCTCCGGCCTTGGCAATCTTCCGCTCGCCCGCAAACACCAGCCCGGCCATGATCAACGCCTGCGCCCGGCTTCGGCTCTCGGCCAGCCCGCGCTCCACCAGCAACTGATCGATGCGCTGTTTCGCCATGGCAGGCCCTACGCCCGCGCGCCCTCGCTCACGTCCACGCTGTTGTGCCTCAGCGCCGTCAGCACCGTCTTCACGATGCCGGCCGAATCCAGCCCCGCTTCGGCATATTGCTTCGTCGGGTTTTCATGCTCCTGGAAGATGTCGGGCAGGCGCATGGTGCGGATCTTCAGCCCCGTGTCCATCAGCCCCTCGTCGCTCGCCAGCGTCAGCACATGCGCGCCAAAGCCGCCGATCGCGCCTTCCTCGATCGTCACCACCACGTCATGCGTGGCGCACAGCTTGCGGATCAGCGCCTCGTCCAGCGGCTTGGCAAAGCGCATGTCGGCAACCGTCGCGGAAAGCCCCCTGGAATCCAGCTCGTCGGCCGCCTTCAGCGCCTCGGCGAGCCTTGTGCCCAGCGACAGGATGGCAACCGTCTTGCCTTCCCGCACGATGCGGCCCTTGCCGATCTCCAGCTTCTGCGGCGTTTCCGGCAGCGGCACGCCCACGCCTTCGCCGCGCGGATAGCGCACCGCGATGGGGCCGGAATCATGCGCGTTCGCCGTGTGCACCATATGCACCAGCTCCGCCTCGTCGGCGGCGGCCATCACCACCATGTTGGGCAGCGTCGCCAGATAGGTCACATCGAAGCTGCCCGCATGGGTGGAGCCGTCAGCCCCCACAAGGCCCGCCCGGTCGATGCCGAAGCGCACCGGCAGGTTCTGGATGCACACGTCATGCACCACCTGATCATATGCCCGTTGCAGGAAGGTGGAATAGATGGCGGCCCAGGGGCGATAGCCTTCCGCCGCCAGTCCCGCCGCGAAGGTCACGGCATGCTGTTCCGCGATGCCCACATCGAAGCAGCGGTCCGGGAACTGCTTCTGGAACTTGTCCAGCCCCGTGCCCGACGGCATCGCCGCCGTGATCGCCACCACCTTCGGGTCGCGCGTGGCTTCCGCCACCAGCGCTTCTGCGAAGACATTGGTATAGCTGGGCGGGCCGCCGGGCGCAGGCTTGTGCTGCTTGCCCGTCACCACGTCGAACTTCACGACGCCATGATATTTGTCGGCTGCGGCTTCCGCGGGCGCATAGCCCTTGCCCTTCTTCGTCACCACATGGATCAGGCACGGCCCTTCGGCGGCGTCGCGGATATTCTCCAGGATCGGCACCAGCACGTCCATGTTGTGGCCGTCGATCGGCCCGACATAGTAAAAGCCCAGTTCCTCGAACAGGGTGCCGCCGGTGCCCAGCGTGCGGAAGAATTCGTCGGCGCGCTTGGCCGGGGCCTTCAGCGGCTCCGGCAGGGCCTTTTTCGCCAGCTGCCGCACGGCGTCGCGGATGCCCAGGAAGGTGTTGCTGCTGTAGGCCCGCGCCAGATAGGCGGAAAGGGCGCCCACCGGCGGCGCGATCGACATGTCGTTGTCGTTCAACACCACGATCAGCCGGTTGCCCGCCTCGCGCGCATTGTTCATCGCCTCATAGGCCATGCCCGCGCTCATCGAGCCATCGCCGATCACGGCGACGGCCTTGCCAGGCGCGCCGGACAGCTTGTTGGCGATGGCAAAGCCCAGCGCCGCGGAAATGGAGGTGGAGCTGTGCGCCGCCCCGAACGGGTCATATTCGGATTCGGTGCGCTTGGTGAACCCGGAAAGCCCGCCACCCTGCCTCAGCGTGCGGATGCGATCGCGCCGGCCGGTCAGGATCTTGTGCGGATAGGCCTGGTGGCCCACGTCCCAGATCAGCTTGTCCACCGGCGTGTTGAACACATAGTGCAGCGCGACCGTCAGCTCCACGACACCAAGGCCCGCGCCCAGATGGCCGCCCGTCACCGAAACGGCGTCGATCATCTCGGCGCGCAGTTCGTCCGCCACCTGTCGCAGCTGATCAGGCTTCAGCGCCCGAAGCTCAGGAGGCGTGTTCACCTTGTCGAGAAGCGGAGTCTCGGGCCGGCGGTAGGGCGCAGCGGCGGGCGCGCCGTTGGTCTTGTCCGTCATGCCGCAGATTTAGCGCGAAGCCGTCCCGAAACAAAGCGCGATTGTTACGGCTTGTTTGCCGCCTGTCCGCCGGCGTTGCAGGCGGAACACAGGCCCATCAGCTCCAGAACGGGGCGGTGCGGCGTGAATCCGCCCGCCTTCGCCCGCTCGCGCATGCTGTTCGCCAGCCGGTCGTCATCCATGTGATCGATGTGGCCGCAGCGTTCGCAAACAAGGAATATGCAGTCATGAGAGCAGGATGGGTGGACATTCACCACATAGGCGTTCCGGCTTTCGATCCGCTTCGCCAGGTTGTGCGCCACGAACAGGTCCAGGATCCGATAGACGCTGTTGGCCGCGATCCGGCGCCCGGCCGCCGCCGAGACCCGATCGGCCACATCATAGGCGGAAACCGGCCGTCCGCCGTCTGCCAGCGCGTCGAACACGGATTCGCGCAGCTCCGTCCACTGCACGCCCTGTGCCGCCAGCGCACGGATGGCGGCCTGTTTCAGTGCATCGCTTCCGGCTTCCCAATGGCCGCCGGCCCGTTCGGCATGGCCCGCCATGGCGATCCTCAGTCCTGCTGCTTGTCCAACGCTGCGGTCTGGGCGGTCTGCGTCTTCGGCCCGCGTGCAATCGCGGCCGACAGCCGGTCCGCCTGCGGGCAGGGGCCGTCGCACAGCTTCTTCACCCGTTCCAGGTTGGATTCGGCGCGCGCCTTGGCGCCGCGCTCCACCAGCGCCATGCCCTGCAGCTCCAGCGCGGCAAGGTCGTTCGGATCGATCTCCAGCGCCTCGCGATAGAAGCGCACGGCTTTGCCCGGCAGGCCTTCCGCCTCTGCCGCGCGGGCAAGCCCGATATAGGCCCGCCGGTTGCGCGGGTCGGCGGCCAGCGCCGCTTCGAACTGGTCGGTCGCGTCCTGCGTCTTTCCGGCCAGCAGCAGGCTTTCGCCCAGCTTCAGCCGCTCCATGGAAACCGGCGCGATCAGATTGTCTGGCAGGCCGCGGGCGGGGGCAGGGGCCGGTTCCGCATCGCGCGGCTTCGCCGCCGAAAGCGGCGCGGTCAGCCCGGCGGCCAGACCCGCCACCAGCACAAGCCGCACAACCCCAAGGCTGCGGGCCGCAAACCCTTCGACCATGTCAGTCCCTCTCTCGGCCGTTGCCGGCCTGTTTCAGTCCGTCCGTGTCGTTGCCGTCAATCCCGAGTCCCCTTTGCGGGGATCGCGTCAAGAAAGCCATGTCTCGCCGGGCTTGTCGAGCCGGGCGACGAAAAAGCCGTCGTAGCCGTCCGAGAGGGGCGTCAGCGCCCGGCTGCCGGACAGCGCGAACCCCAGCCGGGCGGCGGCGGCCTGCGCCTGATCCGTCCCTTCCTCGGCCAGCACCGAACACACGGCATAAACGAGCCGCCCGCCCGGCTTCAGCAGCCATGCCCCAAGATCGATGAGCCGGGCCTGAACATGGGTCAGCCGCGCAAGCCGGTCCGCCGTCAGCCGCCAGCGCAGCTCGGGGTTGCGCCGCCAGGTGCCGGTGCCGGAACAGGGGGCATCCACCAGCACCAGGTCCGCCGCGCCCTCCAGGTCGGCCAGCGCCTCGCGCTCCCGCCCCGGGTTCAGCAGCCGGGGTTCCACAACCGCATCGCACCGCGCCCGCATCAGCCGCGGCCCCATCGCCTGCAGGCGGGTGCGGTCCGTGTCGGATGCGATCAGCCGGCCTTCGCCGCACATGTCGGCGACCAGGCCCAACGTCTTGCCGCCCGCACCCGCGCACAGGTCGATCACCGTTTCGCCGGCGCGCGCAGCGGCGAACGCCACCACATGCTGGCTGCCGGCATCCTGCACTTCCACCGCGCCGGCTTCGAACAACGGGTGCCGCTCCAGCGGCCGGGGCTCTGCCAGGCGCAGCGCGCGGGGCAGGCCGGGCACCGGCACGGCCCCCAGCTCGGCTGCCACCTCGTCCATGTCCGCGCCCGGCGCCACCCGCAGGTCCAGCGGTGCGCGCGCCGTCAGTGCCCGCGCCTCGGCCTCGAATCCCTCGCCGAACCGCGCGCGCATCGCAGGCTCCAGCCACAGGGGCGCCAGTATGGCCCTTGCCCGCGTTTCAAAGGGCTCCACCGGCGACGGGGCATGGGCGCTGCCATCGAACAGCGCCAACTGGTCCGGCGCTTCGGATTCCAGCCAGCCGATCAGCGCGGCGCGCCCGGAATAGGGGCGCTCGGCCGTGAAGCGGATCGCGCCATAGACCAGCTCGCGCACGGCGGCCCGGTCCTTGGATCCGGCATAACGCCGGGTCTGGAAGTATCGCTGCACCAGCGTGTCGGCTGCCGCACCCTGATGCGCGGCGGCCTCGATCACCTGGTCCAGGATCTCGATGGCAGCCTGAAGCCGCGCCTGCGGCCGCATCAGCGCGTCGGGTAATTGGGGGCTTCGCGCGTGATCGTCACGTCATGCACATGGCTCTCGCGAAGCCCGGCATTGGTGATCTGCACGAACTGGGCCCGCTTGCGCAGCTCTTCCAGCGTTGCGGCGCCGGTATAGCCCATCGCCGCCTTCAGCCCGCCCACCAGCTGGTGCAGCACGTCGCGCGCGGGGCCCTTGTAGGGCACCTGGCCTTCGATGCCTTCCGGCACCAGCTTCAGCTGGTCCTTGATGTCCTGCTGGAAATAGCGGTCGGCGCTGCCGCGCGCCATCGCGCCCACGCTGCCCATCCCGCGATAGCTCTTGTAGGCCCGGCCCTGGTACAGGAAGGTCTCGCCCGGCGCTTCCTCGGTGCCTGCCAGCAGGCTGCCGATCATCACCGCGCCGGCGCCCGCCGCCATCGCCTTGGCGATGTCGCCCGATGTGCGAAGCCCGCCGTCCGCGATCACCGGAATGCCCTGCTTCTCAGCCTCGGCCACCGTGTCCATGATGGCGGTCAGCTGCGGCACGCCCACGCCCGCCACCACGCGCGTGGTGCAGATGCTGCCCGGGCCGATGCCCACCTTGATGCCGTCCGCGCCGGCGTCGATCAGCGCCTTCGCGGCCTCGGCCGTCGCCACATTTCCCGCGATCACCTGCGCATGGTTCGATCGCGCCTTGATCCGCCGCACGGCTTCGGAAACCTGCCGCGAATGGCCGTGCGCCGTGTCCACCACGATCAGGTCGCATTCCGCATCGATCAGCGCGGCCGACCGTTCAAAGCCCGCGTCCCCCACGGTGCTGGCGGCGGCCACCCGCAGCCGCCCGGCGGCATCCTTGGTGGCATCGGGATAGGTCACCGCCTTTTCGATGTCCTTCACGGTGATCAGCCCCACGCAGCGGCCGGCTTCGTCCACCACCAGCAGCTTCTCGATCCGGCGCTGGTGCAGCAGGCGCTGCGCCTCTTCCTGCGAAACGCCGGCCTTCACCGTCGCCAGATTGTGCCGCGTCATCAGTTCGGCCACCGGTTGCAGCTTGTTTTCGGCAAAGCGCACGTCGCGGTTGGTCAGGATGCCGATCAGTTTGCCCGGCTGGCCCGGATCGGAAGGTTCCACGATCGGGATGCCGGAAATGCGGTGGCGCGCCATCAGCTCCAGCGCCTCGCCCAGCGTCTGGTCCGCCGTCATCGTGATGGGGTTCACCACCATCCCCGATTCGAAGCGCTTCACCTGCCGCACCGCTTCCACCTGTTCGGCAATCGTCAGGTTCCGGTGCAGCACGCCGATGCCGCCCGATTGCGCCATCACGATCGCCATCTGGCCTTCCGTCACCGTGTCCATGGCAGACGACAGCACCGGAATCTGCAGCCGGATGGCCTTGGTGATGCGGGTGGAGGTATCCGCCTGGGATGGCAGCACGGCAGACTCCGCCGGCACCAGCAGCACGTCGTCGAAGGTGAGCCCCAGCCTGATCGCCATTCCTGATCCGTCCCGTTCTTCAAATATGAGAATGGGGCAGGCCGCGGACGGCCTGCCCCCGAATCTCAGTCCCTATAGCGGCGATGGCCGCCTTTGGTCAGCCCTTGTTGTTCAGCCACACGCCGTAATAACGCGCCAGCTGCCCGCGCGGCGGGGCCGTCACGGCGCCCAGCGCCGCTTCGGCGCCGGCCTTGTCACCCGCGTTGCCCAGCGCAAAGCCCAGCCGGGTGTTCACCATGTTGGCATCCACGCCGCCCTTGGTCAGCGCCAGCTTGTACAGCTCGGCCGCCTTCGCCCAGTTGGCATAGCCCAGATACGCATCGGCCGTCGCCAGCGCCATCTTGCCGTTGGCGGCTGCGCGCGCTTCCTTTTCCAGGCCCGGCAGAGAGGCCTTGTCGGCGGCGACCTTCGGGTTCACCTGCGCCAGCAGTTCCTTCACGAACGGCGTTGCCGCCTTCAGCGCGCCCTTGGCGACGCCTTCGTCCAGCACCGCCTTGGCTTCGCCCGGCAGACCGCGGATCGTCGCCGTTTCCGCATATTCGGCATAGTCGCGCTCGCCCGTCAGCGCGCTGTTCGCCCGCATCAGGCGCATCACGTCCAGGTTGCCCTGGTCGTCCAGCTTGGCGGAATCGCGATAGATGATCAGCACGTCGCGCCAGTTGGTGGCGTTGGGGTGCGCCCGCAGCAGCGCTTCGCTGGTGGAGTTGATTTCCGCCGGCAGCTTGCTGTCATAGGCAATCGCCAGCGCGCGGCGGTACCAACTCTCGTCGGCCTTGGCGGTCTTTTCCTGCACGGCGATCGCCTGTTGCAGGGTGGCGATCGCCTTCTGGTTCTGGCCCTGCCGGCGCTGAAGCTCGGCAATCTCCACCAGCAGGCCGGCATCGTTCGGGTTCATCGCCAGCAGCTTCTCGAATTCGGCTGCGGCCTTGCCATAGTCCTGCCGCTGCAGCGCCATCGCGCCCAGGTTGCGGCGGAACTTCACCTGGTCTTCAGGCGCCAGCTTGCCGGACGAAAGCGCGCCTTCCAGCGACCGCTCGATCAGCGCATTGTCCTTCAGGTTGATGGCCGAATTCAGCGTCAGCATGTTGACGATATAGACTTCGTCCGCCGTCTTGTTCGGGATCGCATCTGCCTGCTTCAGCAGGTCGACCGCGCCTTGCCAGTTCTGCTCGGCCTGCGCCTTCTGCGCCTGCGCCGCCAGCGACTGCACCGGCTTCGAAAGCTTCAGCGGAGCCGGCTTCTGTTCCTTCTGCGCCATCGCGGCTTCCGGCGTCGCCGCCATCAGAAGCGCAACCATCGCGGCGGCCGACGCGCGCCCGAAACCCGTCTTCATGTGCCCACTCTCCTCGTGCCCAATATCTGTCCGGCCGCAGCGGCCGGGATCGGGTTGTCAGGCAGGCCTGTGCAGCCCGCCCCGTTTCCCGAAGCTGAACGGGCTCCTCGCACCCGGCCCGCGCATCGTCAAGCGGGGGGTTGCGCCGGATCGGCCGGCGCGGGCGGCGGAATGGTCAGCCGCTCGTTGGCCGTCCACTCGATCAGCCAGTCCAGCAACCGCGCCGCCAGCGCCGGATCGGCCGTTTCCGCCCGTTCCAGCGCCGCGCCCGCCAGCCCCATCAGCCGGTCCAGACCGGAATACCAGCCTTCGCCCGGAAGGGGCGCGGTGTCCGGCAGCAGGGCCGCCATTTCCGCCCTCAGCGCGATGCGGCGCGCCATGCGCTGGTCCTCGCCGTCGGCCAGCATCACCAGCAGCCCGGCGATGGCCGC
>NZ_JAYRCW010000051.1:0-5332 GCF_041909755.1 Sandaracinobacter sp. | reverse complement strand
ATTTCCCGGCATAGCTTTCGCCCAGCGGCGGCAGCACCATCACGCCCTGCGCCATTGCGAAGCAGCCCAGCGCCTCGGGATTGGAAAGGCTCATGCCCGCACCTCTTTCGGCTGCTTTGCCGCTTTCAGCAGCTGCGCGGCGTGCCAGTTGTGGAAGCGATAGGGCAGCAGCGCCGCGAACAGGATCGCCGGGTCCGCCGTCCGCTGCGTCGCCACCTCGAAGGCAGAGGTGATCCAGATCGCCAGCCCCTGATAGGCCGAGAACAATTCCCACCAGGCCCATGCGGCCGGGTCGAACGTCCGGCCGGATGCCGCCTCCCAGGCGCGGATCGCCTCCGCCCGGGTGCAGGTGCCGGCCACCACGTCCGCCATGCCATGGCCCCACAGCGGGTCCATCACCCAGGCCAGATCCTCCATCGCGTCGCCCACATGCGCCATTTCCCAGTCCAGGATGGCGAGCAGGCGGTTATCCGCATCGACAAGAAAGTTTCCGGACCGGAAATCGCCATGCACCAGCACCGCCGGGCCGGACGGCGCCGGGATGTTGGCCGCCAGCCAGCGCCAGACGGCGTCCGCCACAGGCTCCGGCCGCAGCCGGTGCCGGTCGATCTCCGCCTTCCAGTGCGCCAGCCGCCCGGCGGCATCCTGAAAGGGCAGGGCGGCCCTGTCGGCGGCATCCGGCACGATGGCGTGCAGCCGGCCCAGCGCGGTGAACAGCGCCACCCCGGTTTCGGCGGCGTTCGCGCCATAGCCTTCCGGATCGAAGGGGGAAGCCGCCCGCCCGCCCGGAATCTCCTTCATCACGAACCCGGGGGAGCCAAGGTCCGCGCCGTCCGGGTCCAGATGCACGGGTTCCGGCGCGGGCAGGCCGGCGGCATGGGCGCGGCCGATGGCATGGAACTCCGCCTCGCGGGAGGTGTCGATCAGGCTTGCCGCCGGATCGCGCCGCATCACCAGCCACTCCGCCCGCTCTCCGGCGGTCGCACGGAAGCGGAACGTCTCCCGCGCGGCGCCGCCATGGAAGCGGCTCACTTCGTCCACGCGGACGGGCGCGCCCCACAGGCGCGACATCAGCGTCGCCAGCCGCGCCTCAGGCAAGGTCGAACAGCTCGCGGAAGCCCGAAGGCGCATGGCGGCCGATGAACAGTTGCTCCAGCACGCCGCGCCCCTGATGGGTGGCCCCGTCCGGCAGCTTCAGCTCGGCTTTCACCAGCGCCTGCAGGTGGGCGTTCAGCGGGCTGGCCGCATCCGCCCCGGCAGCGTCGAAATGCTCGGCCTGCACATCCAGTTCGCCGCGCCAGCCGCCATGGCCGAACTTCGGGTGGCCGTATCCGATGCCGTGCATGTGGAACTCGGCTTCGGGCGTCAGCCGCACCGTCACCTCGCCGCCCGCCATCTGCCCTGTCAGCGTCGCGGTCGCGGCGCGGCGGGTGCCCGGGCGATAGGGCATGGCATAGGCCGGGGCCGCCAGCTTCGTTTCTGCCCCGCTCGCCAGATCCACCAGCACGGCGGATCGGTTCCAGGCCACGCCGTCGCCGTCGTCGTTCGTATGGAAGAACAGGGCATGGCCGTCGAAGTTGATCGGCGCCCAGATCCAGTAGAATTGCGGCGGCACCGGCGGCGCCACCCCTTGCGGATCGGCCGCGCCGATGGGCCTGACGCCCCAGCTGCGGTCGCGGGTGCCGCGCCAGCCGTCCACCCCGATCCGCTGCCCGTCCACCGTGACGGATCCGGACACCGCCACATTCTGCGTCAGCCGGGTCACGTCCATGATGGTGCGTGGCCCCTGCCGATAGGTGAAGCGCGGCTCCTCGATCGGCGCGTGCCGCCCCTCGAACAGCAGGTCGGCGCACAGACCTTCGGTTTCCTGCAGCCGCAGCCGCAGCCGTTTCAGCGGCTCCACCACCTCCACCGAAACCGGTCCCACCTGCGTATCCATCCGCTCCATGCCCAACAGGCGCGAGGCGAAGATGGATCGCTGCCGGCCGCCTTCCATCCAGCACACCGCCGCATCCATCACGTTCAGATGCGGATAGACGCCCAGCGCCGCCGCCACGAAGCGGCTGCCGTCCGGCGCCTGCGCATTGAAGAAATAGCGGTCGTAGAAATTCCGGTCGGTGCCCGCACAGGCGATGGGCTCCGGTCGCTGGTGCACCGGATAGTCGTCGGCCTTTGTCAGCATGTCTCTCTCCCGCCGGCCATCGTGGCGAAGGCGGCGGCGGCGCTCAAGCCTCGCAAAAGGGACAAGCTGGCGCTAAGGGCGGCGGCATGACGCTCGAAAACACACCCGCCGCGGATGCCCGCCGCCGCCGGTCTGCCGCCCGGCTCGCCGCCGTGCAGGCGCTTTACCAGCATGCCTCCTCGCGCACGCCGCAGGCGCGGCTGATCGCCGAATTCCATGATCACCGCCTTGGTGCCGAGGTTGAGGGCGAGCAGCTGTCGGCCGCCGACCAGCCCTTCTTCGACGATCTGGTGTCGGGCACGCTCGCCCGGCTGGACGAGCTGGACGCCCTTGTCGCCAGCTTCCTCGGATCCGGCTGGACGCTGGACCGGCTCGACCGGCTGATGCTCCAGATCCTGCGCGCCGGCGCCTATGAACTGGTCGCCCGCCCCGATGTGCCGCGTGCGGCGGTCGTCTCCGAATATGTCGATGTCGCCCACGCCTTCTATGAAAAGCGCGAAGCGGGCTTCGTGAACGCCCTGCTGGACCGTCTGGGCCGCAGCGTCCGCGACGGAGAAGGCTGAACTGGATCTCGAGGCCGACTTCCTCGCCCGGCTGAGGGTCGTGGCGCGGCATCCGGCCGCGCGCGGCCTTGCCGACGACGCGGCCGTCCTCGGCTGGCCGCTGGGGCAGGATCTGGTCGCCACGCACGACATGCTGGCCGAAGGGGTGCATTTCACCCCGGATTGCCCGCCCGCCGACATTGGCTGGAAGCTGGCGGCGGTGAACCTGTCCGATCTGGCCGCGATGGGCGCGCGCCCGGTCGGCGTGCTGATGGGGGCAGGCATCGGCGACGGGCGCGGCGCCGACTGGGCCGGAGCGCTCCTCAAGGGGCTGATGCAATGCCTCGACGCGCACGGAACGCCGCTGCTGGGCGGAGACACGATCCGCTCCGGCCCCGCCAGCGTGCTGTCGCTGACGGCGCTCGGCCAGCTGCCGCCCGGCAGCGCCCTGTCCCGCAGCGGCGCGGCCGGGGGCGATGATCTTTGGGTGTCGGGCACGATCGGCGATGCCGGGCTGGGCCTCCGGGTGGCGCAGGGCCTGTCCGTCGCGGCTGACCCGTCCGGCAAGGCGGCCCTGCTGAAACGCTATCGCCGCCCCGTCCCGCGCCTTGCCCTCGGCCTTGCCCTCCGGGGCCTCGCCAGCGCCGCGATGGACGTGTCGGATGGCCTGCTCATCGATGCCGCCCGCCTCGGCGCGGCGTCTGGCCTCGCCGTCCGGCTGGAATCGTCCGCCATCCCGCTCAGCGATGCGGCGCGCGGAACGGGCGTTCCCGTCAACGACCTCGCCGCCATGGGCGACGATTATGAACTGCTGTTCGCGGCACCCGCATCGGCGCGCGCCGATGTCGCGGCGGCGGCTGCCGCCGCCCGCACGCCCGTCAGCCGCATCGGCGCGCTTTGCCCCGGCGCGGATCTGCTGCTGGACGGGGCCAGGCCCGCCCGGCTGGGCTATCAACATCGCTGAGCCGCCCGCGCCGCGCGACGGGTTGCGCGCAGGCATCCACGGTGCCACAACCCCGCTACTCGCCGGACCCATCCTCGGGATGCATCTGGTCGGAGGGCCCGTAACCGGCGCGATCCCTGGGGAGGGGGCGCGCCCCAGATAATAAAGGGTAGGGGACTGATGGATTTTGTCTTGATCGCCATCCTGTGCGGCCTGTTGGCCGTGCTCTATGGCCTGTTGACCACGCGACAGGTGCTCGCCGCACCGGCGGGCAACCCGCGCATGCAGGAAATCGCCGCCGCCATCCAGGAAGGCGCCGGCGCCTATCTCAGGAAGCAGTACAGTGCCATCGCCGTCGTCGGCGTGGTCGCGCTGGTGCTGGTTTACCTGTTCTTCGGCATCTATCCGGCGGTCGGGTTCCTGATCGGCGCGCTGCTGTCCGGTGTCACCGGCTTCATCGGCATGAACATCTCGGTTCGCGCCAATGTCCGCACCGCGGAAGCCGCGCGGCAGGGGCTGCAATCGGGCCTCACGCTTGCCTTCCGCGCAGGGGCCGTCACCGGCCTGCTGGTCGCGGGCCTCGCGCTGCTCGCCATCGCGGGCTATTTCTTCGTCCTCACCCGGCAGCTCGGTTTCGCCGTGGACGACCGCGTGGTGATCGACAGCCTCGTCAGCCTCGCGCTCGGCGCCTCGCTCATCTCCATCTTTGCCCGCCTTGGCGGCGGCATCTTCACCAAGGCCGCAGACGTCGGCGCCGATCTCGTCGGCAAGGTGGAAGCCGGAATCCCGGAAGATGACCCCCGCAACCCCGCCGTGATCGCAGACAATGTCGGCGACAATGTCGGCGATTGCGCCGGCATGGCGGCCGACCTTTTCGAAACCTATGTCGTCACCGTCGGCGCCACGATGGTGCTGACGGCGCTTCTGGTGGGCGGCCAATATCTCGGCCAGCTGATGGCGCTGCCGCTGCTGGCGGGGGGCGTGTGCATCCTCACTTCGATCCTCGGCACCTATTTCGTGAAGCTCGGCTCGTCGAAGAACATCATGGGCGCGCTCTACAAGGGCTTCATCGTGTCGGCGGTCGCCTCCATCCCGGCGCTCTACATCGCCACCATGCTGATTTTCCCCGACATGACGGCGGTTGTCGGCGGCCAGGCGGCTGACGGCTCCGGCGGCTTCACGCCCATGGACCTGTTCTGGTCGATGATGGTGGGTCTGGCCGTCACCGGCCTGATGGTGTGGATCACCGAATATTACACCGGCACCAACTATCGCCCGGTCCGCTCCATCGCCAAGGCGTCGGAAACCGGCCACGGCACCAACATCATCCAGGGCCTCGCCGTCAGCCTCGAGGCGACTGCGCTGCCCACGCTCGTCATCTGCGCGGGCATGATCATCGCCTACCAGTTCGCAGGCGTGATCGGCATCGGCTTCGCCGCCACCTCGATGCTGGCGCTCGCCGGCATGGTCGTCGCACTCGATGCCTATGGCCCCGTCACCGACAATGCCGGCGGCATCGCCGAAATGGCGGGCCTCGAGGGCGAGGTGCGGGAACGCACCGACGCGCTGGATGCGGTTGGCAACACCACCAAGGCCGTCACCAAGGGCTATGCCATCGGCTCCGCCGGCCTTGCGGCGCTGGTGCTGTTCAGCGCCTACACCGCC
>NZ_JAYRCW010000050.1:0-19512 GCF_041909755.1 Sandaracinobacter sp. | reverse complement strand
ATGCTGGCGGCCGTGCTGGCCGCCGCCATGCCCGTGCAGGCCCAGACCGCCCCCACAGCGGTCCAGGGCCCCGCCCTGCCACAGCTGCGGCTGGAGCCCGAGGCAGAGGCCGCACTCAACCGCATGGGCGCCTCGCTGCGCGCGATGAAGAGCTTCGAGGTCACGTCCGACTACACCGCCGAGCGGGTCTATCCCGGCAATCACAAGCTGATGTCGATCGGCAACTCCACCTTCACGGTGCAGTTCCCCGATCGCATGCGGGTGGACATGCGATCGGGTCTCACCCATCGCCGCGTCCATTACGACGGCCAGCGGATGACGGTGTCGGCGCCGAACGCGGGCCGCTACATCGTCGTCCCCGCGTCCGGCAAGGTCGCCGACGTGCTGGCCAGCGCCTATGAAAACTATGGCCTGGAATTCCCGCTGCAGGATCTGTTCCGCTGGGGCGATCCCTCCTCGGGGGTGACGCGCCCCACCGCCGGGTACCGGCTCGGCGAAACCATGCTGGGCGACCAGCGGGTGGTCCATTATGCCTTCACCCAGCCGGGCGTCGATTTCCAGGTCTGGCTCGATGAAACCGGCGCCCAGACGCTGCCGCTGAAGATGGTGATCACCAACACCGAACATCCGGCCCAGCCCCAGTTCACCGCCCGCTACAGCTGGAACCAGGCCCCGGCGATCGATGCCGGAACCTTCACCTTCACCCCCGGGCCCGCCGACAAGCCGATCGCGATCGGCGACACCGACCTGTCCGGCAAATGAGGGGACACGCCATGCGCATCCTGAAACTTGCAGTCGTCCTTCTCGGCACATCGGCCCTCCTGCTGCCGGGCCTCTCTCCGGCGCAGGCGGCCGGCGGCAAGAAGGCGGCCGCCGCCTATGGCAAGCCGACGGCCAGGGCGAACCCAAACGTCAACCGGCCCAAGCCCCCCGCAAATGCCGGCCATTCCGCCGGCAACGGAAGAAGCGCCCAGAACCGGCAGCAGACGAACCGGCCGAACAAGGGCAAGGGCCACAACAATGTCGTCGCGGGCAACACCGTGGTCGTGAACAAACCCGCCGGCGGCGGCTATTACGACAATGGCCGCTATCACGACCGGCCCGACTGGGACGACGACGACGATGATTTCCTCGAATTCGTCGGCAAGACGGCTGCCGTCACCGCGGGCGTCTCCGTCGTGGCGGCGGTGATCGGCTCCGTCGTGGAAGACAAGCCGGATGACTGCCAGCCGGTCAATGCCTACGGCCAGTCCTATCTCTACTGCAACGGCACCTATTACCAGCAGGTGTCGCAGGGCTACCAGGTGGTCGCACCGCCGCAATAGGCCCGGGCGCAGGCAGGGCCCGTCCCGACCGCCGGGCCCTGCCGTCGCTGGAGGCCCCCCGCCCGATCTGCGAATGTGGCGACCGTAACAGAACACATCAGAGGGGACGTCAGCATGACCGGCACGAAGCAAGCAGCAGGCGGCGTCCTCGGCGCGGCCTCCCTCGCGCTCCTTCTGGCCACGTCCGCCGCATCGGCCCAGGTCGCCTCCACGCTCCCGGCCCGGCCCTCGGTCCCCACCCGCCCGTCGCCGCCCGCGCAGACGCTGCCCGCCCAGCCTTCGGGGCCGGGCCACAGCTGGGATCAATCCCACAACCTGCCGCAATATTTCGCCGGCACCGTGCGCTGCGAATCGCAGAATCACCGCACCCGCAGCTGCAATGCGCGCACCCAGAACCGGGTGGAAATCGTGCAGGTGCATGGCGGCTCGTGCCAGCGGCACCGGAGCTTCAGTTACACCGCCAGCAACATCACCGTTTCCGATGGCTGCCGCGCCACCTTTGCCTATGGCTATGGCAATGTCCGCCCCCGCGCCGACAGCGGCGGCTCCAGCGCACTGCCCTGGCTGCTCGCCGGGGCGGGCGCCACCGCCGGCATCGTCGCCATCGCCAACAGCGGCAGCGACAAGCCGCAGGAAGAGGCGCGCCCGGCCCCGGCCCAGCCTGCGCCGCCGCCGCCCGCGCCGGAACCAAAGCCCGCGCCCAAGCCGGAACCGCAGCAGCCCCAGCCGCCCTTCGCCTCGCTTCCGCCCGCCACGATCGAGGCGAACATCCAGATGCTCACCGCCGATCAGCAGCGCAGCATGCAGACCTGCCTGTTCGAAGCCGCGCGGCAGACGGGCGTCAGCGGCGGCAGCCATGTCCGCCTCGATTCCGTGGACGAGATCGTCGCCGGCAACGGCGGCTGGCGCTTCCGCTTCCGCGCCACCGGCACCTGGCCCAACGGCCAGCGCCAGTACAGCGCCTTCTGCCGCGCCACCCCCACCCAGATCGTGGAGTTCAGCGTCACCCGCCCCTGAACAGGCGGGACACGACGGCTGAATTGGCGGAATCGGGCCAATCCGTCGCCGTCATCCGTGCCATGTCCGGACGGGGCCGCCACATCGGGGCGTCCAGCGGGAGAGTTTTGATGCGCGCCAGCCGGTTCCTGTCCGTATCAGCCGTCATGGTCGCCCTTGCCGCGCCCGCTGCCGCCCAGCAGGCCGGCAACGCCGATCTCGCGCAGCAACTCTCCAACCCGGTCGCCAGCCTCATCTCGCTGCCGGTGCAGACCAACTACGACTGGGGCTGGGGCGCCGACGGAGATGGATTCCGCTTCACCGCCAACGTCCAGCCGGTGATCCCCGTCTCCATCAGCAGCGACTGGAACATCATCTCCCGCACCATCCTGCCGATCATCGCCCAGAATGACGTCACAGGCCCCGGCACCAGCCAGTTCGGTCTGGGCGATACGGTGCAGAGCCTGTTCTTCTCCCCAAAGGCGCCATCGGCGTCCGGTGTCGTCTGGGGTGCCGGCCCGGTTTTCCTCGTCCCCACCGCGACTGATCGCGCACTCGGCAGCGGCAAATGGGGCGTCGGCCCCACCGGCGTCATCCTCAAGATCAGCGGGCAGACCACCTATGGCCTGCTCGCCAACCATATCTGGTCCTTCGCGGGCAGCAGCAGCCGGGGCGACGTATCGGCCACCTTCGTCCAGCCCTTCGTCAGCTACACCACCAGATCCGCCACCACCTGGGGCCTCAATTCCGAAATCAGCCGGGACTGGATCGGCGACAACTGGCTCGTGCCCGTCAACGCCACCGTCAGCCAGCTTGTCGTCATCGGCAAGCAACCCGTCTCCATCGGCGGCGGTTTCAAATACTGGATCGAAAGCCCGGCCGGCGGGCCGGACTGGGGCCTTCGCCTCGTCGTCACATTTCTCTTCCCCAAATAGAGGGGGGCCTCCGGCCGTCGCCCCCCTTGCCCGCCGCGCCAAGGCGGCGCACGATGCGACGGATGACAAAGCTCCCCGTCGCAGCCGCCGCGCTGATCCTCGCCGCCACCCCCGCCCTCGCCGCAGACGCCACGGAACCCGCCTTCCGCGCGCTCTACAAGGAGCTGGTCGAAACCAACACCGTCGTGAACAGCGGCAGCTGCACGAAGGCCGCCGCGCAGGTCGCCGCCCGGATGAAGGCGGCGGGTTTCACCGATGATCAGCTCACGCTCTTCTCGGTGCCCGAACATCCGCAGGATGGCGGCCTCGTCGCCATCCTTCCGGGCACGGACAAGCGCGCGAAGCCCATCCTCCTCCTCGCCCATATCGACGTGGTGGAGGCGAAGCGCGAGGACTGGCAGCAGGATCCCTTCACCCTCATCGAGAAGGACGGCTATTTCACCGCCCGCGGCGTGTCCGACGACAAGGCGATGGCCGCGATCTTCGCAGACAGCCTCATCCGCCTGAAGCAGGCCGGCCACAAGCCGCGCCGCACGCTGAAGCTCGCCCTCACCTGCGGCGAGGAAACTTCCGGCGCCTTCAACGGCGCGGAATGGCTGGCAAACAACCGCCGCGACCTGATCGACGCCGAATTCGTCATGAACGAAGGCGGCGGCGGCCGGCTGAATCCGGATGGCACGCCCGAACTCCTCGCCATCCAGGTGGGGGAGAAACATTATCAGGATTTCGAAGTGACCGCCACGAACCCCGGCGGCCACAGCAGCCGCCCGGTGCCGCAGAACGCCATCTATGATCTCGCCGCCGCGCTGAAGGCGGTGGAGGCGCACAAATTCCCCGTCCGCCTGAACGACACCACCCGCGCCTTCTTCACCTCGGTCGCCCCCACCCAGCCGGCGCCCATCGCCGCGGCGATGCGCGCGATCGTGGCGGATCCGTCCGATGCGGCGGCGGCCGCCCTGCTGTCGGGCGATGCCACGGTGAACGCCACGCTGCGCACCACCTGCGTCGCCACCCAGGTGGCGGCAGGCCACGCCCAGAACGCCCTGCCGCAACGCGCCGTCGCCAACGTCAACTGCCGCATCATTCCGGGCGAAACGGTCGAAACCACCCTCGCCGCGCTGGAGGGCGCGATCGCCAACCCGGCGGTGAAGGTCGTGCCCAAGGTCACGCGCAACAAGATCGCGCAGCAGCCGCCGCTCACCCCCGCCATCGTCGATCCGGCGCGGGCGCTGGCGAAAACGCATTTCCCCGGCGTTCCGCTCTTGCCCATCATGGTCACCGGCGCCACCGACGGCCCCTTCTTCTCGGCTGTCGGCATCCCGGTCTATGGCGTCCCCGGCATCCTGCACGAGCCGGACGGCGGCGGCGTCCACGGCCTCAACGAACGGATCCGCGTCTCCTCCGTGATGAAGGGCCGCGCCTATCTGCACGATCTGATCATCGCCTACGCCAAATAGGCCGGCGAACCGGATGCGGGGCTGGGGCCTGCCTCAGCCCTGCGCCGGCTCCGCGCCCACCCGCCCCACGCGATAGGCCCCGCGCACCAGCGATCTCAGCGCCAGCCGCACCCGGATCCAGCTGCGGTCCTCGTTCAGGGGAATGCCCGCGAACTCGCCGCGCAGCCCGGCCGCCAGCACCATCTGCTGGATCGCCCCCAGCAGCAGCGCATTGATCGCGGGCCCGTCCACGCCCAGCGGCGGCTGCAACTGGGGGTGCGCCGAAAGCTGGGCGTTCAGCCCCGCCAGCCGCGCGGCAGACAGCCGGTCCACCAGCGGCGACCGCTCCACCAGTTCCCAGGCGGCGATCTTCTGCGCCAGCGGATCCCGCCGCAGCGCCTCCAGCTGGCTCAGCAGCACATGTTCGGCATAGTCGAGATAGCTGGTCGCGGGCGGCGGGGCGGCGTCGCGCCCCCGCTCCGCCAGCTGCCGCCCGATCGCATCGGCCAGCCCGTCCAGCCCGCCGAAATAGCGATAGATCAGCTGCTTGTCGCAGCCGGCCGCCCGCGCGATCGCGTTCACCCCGAACGCCGTGAATCCGCCATCCGCCAGCTGCCGTTCGGCCGCCGACAGGATCGCCGCCTCGGTCCGCGCCCGGTCGCGCGTCTGCCGCTGTTCCTCCGCCATGCCCCACTCCTTAGCGCAGGGCAAGGCGAAAGTCACCTGCCAGAGACAGCAGCTCCCGTCGCCGCCTTCGGGGCAAAGCGCTTGAAGAAGCTCTCCTCGTTCCAGGTCGGCCGCTCCGGCAGGTTCGCCACCGTGGTGATCAGGTTCACCAGATATTTGTTGAACGCCACCGCGTGCGCCGGTTCGATCGGCTGCGACAGGTCGTCCGACGGCGCATGATAGCGGTTCGTCAGCCAGTCCTTCTGGATCGCCTGCTGCTCCGGCGTGCTCGCCGCAAACTTCAGCGCAAGCGCCGGCACGCCGGTGCGCACGAAGCTGTACTGGTCGCTGCGCACGAACAGGTTCCGCTCGGGCGCCTCGTCCGGCACCTGCAGCAGCCCCATGTCCCGGGCAACCCGTGCCGAAACCAGCCCCAGGCCGGATTCCTCCGCGCCCAGCGCCGTCACATGGGTGAAGGGCCACAGCGGCAGATACATGTCCATGTTGATGTTGGCGACGATGCCGTCCGCCGGCACGGTCGGCCGGTTCGCGAAGTATCGGCTGCCCAGCAGCCCGCGTTCCTCGCCCGTCACCGCCACCAGCAGGATGGACCGCTTCGGGTTCTTCCGCGCCACCGCCCGCGCACTCTCGATCATCGATGCGATGCCGGATGCATTGTCCATCGCGCCATTATAGATGCTGTCGCCGTTCACCGGCTTGTCCACGCCCACATGGTCCAGGTGCGCAGACAGCACCACATATTCGCCCTTCAGCGCCCGGCTCTTCCCCGGCAACAGCCCCACCACATTGGGCGAGCTGAACTGCCGTTCGCCCGCCACGATCGTGCCCGACAGCCGCTGGTTCAGGTCAAAGCGCGGCAGGGTCTCGCCCACATCGGCCAGCTTCACCATGTCGGCAAAGCTGTGGCCGGATTTCGCGAACAGAAGCTCGGCGTCCGCGGGTGAAAAGGTCGCGGAGAAGAAGGGCTGCCTTGCATCGTTCAGCGCCGGATCGGCCAGCCGCATGCCCGGCGTTCCCGCGAACAGCTTCTGCCGCGCCCAGGGCACATCCATCTGGTTCGGGTTGGCGACATTGATCACGCCGATCGCACCCGCCCGCTGCATCGCCGGCCAGAATTCCGCCGTCCGCGCATGGCTCTTCAATGCGCCCGACAGCCGCTTCGGCCCGCCCGCCAGCACCACCACGATCTTGCCCTTCAGGTCCATCCCGGCGAAATCGTCATGCCCGGATTCCGGCAGGTGCAGGCCCGATCCGATGAACACCAGCCCGGCGTCGAACGGCCCCTTCAGCTGCTGCACCCGCGTGCCCGGCAGCATCTGTTCGCCCAGCGTCAACGCCCGTCCGTCCAGCGCCACGCGAGAGGCCGCCAGGTCCAGCGACTGTTCCATCAAGGGAACCGGCTGCAGAAAGCCGTCGGTCCCGGCCGGCTTCAGGCCCAGCTTGCGGAACTCGTTCGCCACATAGGCCGCCGCGCGCTCATGCCCGGGGGTGCCCGTCAGCCGCCCTTCCATATTGTCGTCCGCCAGCACCTTCACATGGCTCATCCAGCGGTCGCCCGCCGCATCGGCAAGCACGGGCGACGCAAACAGCAGGGCAGAGGCAAACAACAGGTGGCGCATCAATCTCTCCTTCATCGGCCCTGCGATGCCGCACCCTCTCAATCCACGCAAGCTTGACCGGCCCGCGCCGCCGCCCCACGCTTGCCGCCATGCGCAAACTTCTATTCGCCGCCCTCCTCGCCGCAACACCGCTGTCCGCCCAACCCGCCGCCTGGCCCCTCAGCCAGACGGAACAGGCGGATCCCGCCGTTCCGCCCGTCATCCCGCTTCGGGATCGCGCCCGCATCGAGGACAAGTGGCTGGCCGAACGGCTCGACAGCATCGCCCTGCCGCTGATGCGCGAAGCCGGGGTGGACATGTGGATTCTCGTCGCCCGCGAATATGTCGATGATCCCGTCCTCAAGACGATGCTCGACGGCGAAAATTTCACCGCCCGCCGCCGCACCATCCTCGTCTTCACCGATCGCGGCGAAGGCAAGCCGCCCGAACGCCTCACCGTCAGCCGCTACGGGCTTGGCGGCCTGTTCGAACCCAGCTGGAATCCGGAACAGCAGCCCGATCAATGGGCGCGCCTTGCCGAACTGGTGGCGGAACGGGATCCCAAGCGCATCGCCGTCAACATCAGCCCGGAAACCGCCTTCGCCGACGGCCTCACCGCCGGCCAGTATCAGGAACTGCGCGCGGCGCTGCCCGCGCCCTATGCGGATCGGCTCGTGCCGGCAGGCCCGCTTGCGGTGAACTGGCTGGAAACCCGCACGCCGGGGGAAATGGCGCTTTATCCCATGATCGTCCGCACCGCCCATGCGATCATGGCAGAGGGGCTGTCCAGCAAGGCCATCACCCCCGGCGTCACCACGGTGGCTGATCTCGAATGGTGGCTGCGCGAACGCATCGCGGAACTCAGGCTCGAAACATGGTTCCACCCCGGCATCGCCATCTTCCGGCAGGGCGAGCCGAAGGAACTCGGCGGGAACACCGTGTTCCAGCCCGGCGATCTCGTCTGGCTGGATTTCGGCATCACCTATCTCGGCCTCAACACCGATACCCAGCATCTGGCCTATATCCTGAAGCCGGGTGAAACCGATGCCCCCGCCGGCCTCAAGGCAGGCCTTGCGGCGGCCAACAAGGTGCAGGACGCCGTCACCTCCAGTTTCCGCACCGGCCTCAGCGGCAATGATATCCTGCTCGCCGCGCGAAAGAAGGCGCTGGCCCAGGGGCTGGAAGCCACCATCTATTCCCACCCCATCGGAACCCACGGCCATGCGGCGGGCGCCGCCATCGGCTTCTGGGACGATCAGGCGCCGTCACCGCGCGGTGACCACAAACTGCGTCCCGACACCGCCTGGTCGATCGAGCTCAACACGCTCCACGCCGTCCCCGAATGGGGCGGCCAGAAGATCCCCTTCCGCACCGAGGAAGACGCCTTTTTCGATGGAAAGTCCGTCCGCTACATCGACGGGCGGCAAACCAGCCTCAAGCTGATCGGTCCGAAATGACGAACCTGTCCCACCCGCTCCCGCTCCGCCGGGGCGCGCCGATGAAGAACCGCTTCATGCTGGCGCCCCTCACCAACCAGCAGAGCCATGCAGACGGCACGCTGTCCGACGTAGAGTTCCACTGGCTCACGAAACGCAGCGAAGGCGGTTTCGCCCTCACCATGACCTGCGCGGCCCATGTGCAAAAGGGCGGTCAGGCCTTCGAAGGCCAACTCGGCATCTGGTCGGATGCGCACCTCCCCGGCCTGTCGCGGCTTGCGGCCGCGATCCGCGCGAATGGCTCGCTGTCGGCTGTGCAACTCCACCATGGCGGCCGCCGGTCGGAACCGCCCCTCACCGGCGAGCCGCGGCTTGCGCCGTTCGACGATGCCGAAACCGGCGCGGCCGCGCTCACCACGGCCCAGGTCGAACAGCTCCGCGCCGATTTCATCGCCGCTGCCGTCCGCGCCGAACGGGCGGGCTTCGACGGCGTCGAACTTCACGGCGCGCATGGCTACATGCTCTGCAGCTTCCTCGATGCAGACAACAACCACCGCACCGACGGCTATGGCGGCAGCTTCGAACACCGCTGCCGCCTCCTGTTCGAAATCGTGGAGGGCGTCCGCGCCGCCACCGGCCCGGGCTTCCAGCTCGGTGTCCGCATCAGCCCCGAACGCTTCGGCATCCGGCTGGCAGAGGCACGCGAACTCGCCCGCCGCCTGCTCGCCGGCGGCCAGCTCGACTATCTCGACCTCTCTCTTTGGGACGTGTTCAAGGAACCTGCTGAGGACGGCTTCGCCGGAACCGAACTGATCGACCATTTCGTCGATCTGCCGCGCAACGGCACCGCGCTCGGCGTGGCGGGCAAGATCACCACGGCCGCGACCGCGCAGAAATGTCTCGATCGCGGCGCGGATTTCGTCCTCATCGGCCGGGGCGCGGTGCTGCACCATGATTTCCCCCGGCTGGCGATCGCGGATCCGGCCTTCACCGCCCGCCCGCTCCCCGTCAGCCCGGCCATGCTTGCCGCCGAAGGCCTCTCCCCCGCCTTCATCACCTACATGCGGAACTGGAAGGGCTTCGTCAGCGAGGAACCCGCTTAAGTCACCGAAGGGAGACACCTGTTTCCCGTCCGGGCGGGCGGGGCAGGCCTGGCGGCAACAAGGGCTGGCCAAGTCCGCGATTTCCGGGGCAACAGCAGGCGGTTGCGGGTCGGATTCCACAGCCCGCGCGAATCCCGGCCGCTTCACACTCCGTCTCAGCGCCTTGCCGGCTTGACCTCGCCGCGCCAGCGCCCCATCACCTGCCGATGCGCATCATCCTTCTCGCCGGAACCACCTTGTTCGCCGCCGCCTGCGCCCAGGCTCAGCCCGCCCCTTCGGCAGAGGCGCGGGCCGAATCCGTGCTGAAGGCCGCCCCTGTCGCAGACGGCCACAATGATTGGCCCTATGCCCTGCGCGGTGCCTATGGGGTCGATGGCGCGAAGGCGGCAGATCTGGAACAGCCCGTCACCGGCGTCTCCAGCAGCGCCTTCTCCACCGGCCGGAAGACGGTCGGGCACACCTCCATTCCATGGATCCGGGAAGGCCGCCTCGGCATCCAGCTCTGGTCGGTCTATGTGCCTGCCTCGCTCCCGGCGGAAGAGGCTGTCAGGCAGACGTTCGAGCAGATCGACATCGCCAAGGGCTTCGCGGAACGCCGGCCGGACATGTTCGCGAACGTGCGAACCTCGGCAGAGGCCGAAAAGGCGGTGAAGGCGGGGCGGCTCGCAGGCTTCGTCGCGATCGAAGGCGCCAACCAGATCAACGACGATATCGAACTGCTGCGCAAGGCCCATGCGGCAGGCGTCCGCGCGCTCACCCTGTCCCACAGCAAGAACACCCGCCTGTTCGACAGCGCCACGGATACGCCGCTGCACAACGGCATCGCCAAGGATGCGCCCGCCTTCATCGCGGAAATGAACAGGCTCGGGGTGCTGGTCGATCTGTCCCATGTCTCGGCAGCCGTGATGCACCAGGTGCTGGATATCACGAAGGCGCCGGTCATCTTCTCGCACAGCTCTGCCCGGGCGGTCACCGATGTGCCCCGCAACGTGCCGGATGACGTGCTGAAGCGCATTGCCGGCAACGGCGGCATCGTGATGGTCACCTTCGTTCCGGGTTTCGTGAACCAGGCGCGCGTCGATCACGCCGCGCGGCGGACGGCCGTTCAGAAGGCGGCCGGGCCAGACAGTGCAGAGGCCATGAAGGCGTGGGACGTCGCCAATCCGCCGCCGGTCACCACGCTGGCGATGGTCGCGGATCATATCGATCATGTCGCAAAGGTTGCCGGCCATGATCATGTCGGCATCGGCGGCGATTTCGATGGCGTGCCGGATCTGCCCCAGGGGCTGGAGAATGTCTCCACCTATCCCGCGCTCTTTGCCGAACTCGCCCGGCGCGGCTGGTCGGATGCGGATCTGAAGAAGCTCGCCAGCGGCAACTTCCTCCGCGTCCTGCGTGCGAACGAAGCGGTTTCCGCAAGGCTCAACCGGGCGAAGGGCTGATCAGGCCCGCGTCTGCAGACTCCATCCGTCGAAAAGCGGCTTGACCTTGGCGCCCGGCGCTCCAACCTGACCCGGCGATGCGGCGCGCCTTTCTCTCTCTTCTTCTGCTCGCGAGCTGCGACGCGGTGCCCACGGCGGAAGCCGCTGTCCGGCCAAGCCCTGCCGCCGCGCCCGTGGAATCTCCGGCGGAACGGGCCGTCTTTCCCGCGCCCGACCGGCCCGTGGCCGATATCGCGTCGGGGAACTGGTCTGACGAGGCCACGCGCGACAATGGCGGCGAGGCCGCAGACGTGGTTCGCCGCCTCGGGATCCGGGCGGGGATGCATGTGGCAGATATCGGCGCGGGTTCCGGCTACTACACGATCCGCCTGTCGCCGGTCGTCGGGCCGGAAGGGCGCGTCTATGCGAACGACATCATCCCCGACTATCTCGCCCGGCTGAAGCGGCGGGCGGCCGATGTGGGCCTCGCCAATGTGCAGTTCGTGCTGGGTGACAGCGGCGACACCAACCTGCCGGACCAGAGCGTGGATCTGGCCCTGATGGTGCACATGTACCACGAAATCGGGGACCCGTTCGGTCTGCTCTGGCGGCTGCAGGATGATCTGAAGCCGGGCGGCCGGGTGGCGATCATGGATTCGGACAGGCCGACGTCGCGCCACGGCACGCCACCGGCGCTGCTCCGCTGCGAACTGGAAGCCGTCGGCTATCGGCAGATCGGCTTCAGCCGGCTGGAAAACGGCAGCTATCTTGCCGTGTTCCAGCCCGCCTTCCGCCCTGATCCGGGGTCCATCCGGCCCTGCAAGCCGGGCTGAACCGCCGGTCGCTCAGGCCTGCAGCCGGGCGATGATCGAATCCAGCTGGTCCAGGTCCGAAAAGCGCAACGTCACCGTTCCGCGCTTGCCACGCGCCTCGATGGCCACATGCAGGCCAAGCGTCTCGGACAGCTGCGATTCCAGCGCATCCAGTTCGGGGTCGCGCCGGCTGGGGGCAGAGGATTTGGGGGCGGAGATGCCCTGGCTCTTCCGGGCGGCTTCTTCCGCCTGCCGAACCGTCAGCCCCTGCGCCGCGATTTCCTTCGCCAGCGCGCTCGGGTCCTTCGCCTGCATCACGGCCTTGGCGTGGCCCAGCGAAAGCAGGCCCATCTTCACCAGCGTCTGCACGTCCTCCGGCAGGTCCAGCAGGCGCAGCAGGTTCGCCACATGGCTCCGCGCCTTGCCCGTCACAGAAGCGACCATCTCCTGCGTATGCCCGAAGTCAGACATAAGCCGTTGATAACCCTGTGCTTCTTCGATGGGGTTCAGATCGGTCCGCTGGACGTTCTCGATGATCGCGGCCTCGAACCCGTCAATATCGCTGAAGCTGCGGATCACCACCGGGATCTCGTGCAGGCCGGCCATCTGTGTCGCCCGCCAGCGCCGTTCACCGGCGACGATCTCATAGCGATTCTCGCCGACAGGGCGGACGAGGATGGGCTGCAACACGCCCTTGATACGGATCGAATCTGCCAGTTCCGTCAGCGCGACTTCATCGAAAAGCCGTCGCGGCTGGTTCGGATTGGGGCTGATCGACGCGATCGGCAACAGGCTCGCCGACTTCGCGTCAGACGTTGGAACCGGCGGGGCCGATCCCATTTCCTCCAGCAGGGCCGAAAGCCCGCGACCCAGTCCTGCCCGACGTGCCGTCATGAAACCACCCTCCACAAGAACCCCCTGACCCTGTCCGTTCACCCTGTTCACGCCGCCTTGGCGGCCGATCCGATCATTTCCCGCGCCAGCGCCATATAGGCCTCCGATCCGGGGCAACGCATATCGTACAGCAATGCCGGCATGCCGTGGCTGGGCGCCTCCGACAGCCGGACGTTGCGCGGAATCATCGTGTCATACACGCGGGCGCCAAGCGCCGCGCGAACATCCGCCGCAACCAGGTCCGACAGGCGGTTCCGCCGGTCGTGCATCGTAAGCACGACGCCCTCGATGTCGAGTCTGGGATTCTGGCGGGCACGAACCTGCTCGATCGTTTTCAGAAGCTGCGACAGACCTTCCATTGCATAGAATTCGGTCTGCAGCGGGATCATCACCCCGTCGGCCGCCACCAGCGCGTTCAGCGTCAGCAGCGAAAGGGAAGGGGGGCAATCAATGAACAGCCAGTCGCACGCGGGAAGCTGCTGGATCGCCGCCTTCAGCCGCCCGGCAGCATTGGGCTGGCCCGACAGTTCGATTTCCGCCGCCGCCAGGGAATCGACAGCCGGCACGATCTTCAGATCCGGAACCAGCGTGTCCTGCGCGGCGCTCGCGGCAAGTTCGGGCTGGAACAGCAGATCGTAGCTGGAAGGCGTGCGCCGGTCGCGCGGAATGCCGAAGCCGGTCGAGGCATTTCCCTGCGGATCGAAATCCATCAGGATCACCCGGTGACCGCTGGCCGCCAGCGCGGTCGCGAGATTGATGGCGGTGGTCGTCTTGCCGACCCCGCCCTTCTGGTTAGCGACTGCAATGGTCCGCATCAGCGCCTCTTTACATTGTTGGCAACGAGAACCCGGCCATCGGGATCGGTCAGGCTCTCGTGCGGTTCCAGATCGAAGATGAAATGTCGGCTGGCTTCGTCAACCTCCTCCGCCCAGCGGCGGCCCTTCAGGAAGACGAACTGCCCGCCGGGCCGGACGTGGCGAATGGCCCAGTCGAACAAGGTGGCCAACGGGGCCGCTGCGCGCGCAGTGGCGACATCGACGCCCAATGTCGGCAACTGCTCGACCCGACCATTGATGACGGTGGCGCAATCGCGCAGATCCAGCTCATCGCGGACGGCCTCAAGGAAGCGGCACTTCTTGGCGATGGAATCGACGAGGACGATCCGGCCCCATCCCATCGCCGCCAGGACCATTCCCGGAAACCCGCCCCCGGCCCCGATGTCCAGCCATGACAGGCCCTGCGGAACCAGCCGGGTCAGTTGCGCGCTGTCAGCGAAATGCCGGCCCCAGACATCCGAAAGCGTGGCCGGTCCGACGAGATTCATGCGGCTCTGCCAGTCCGTCAGCAACGCCTCGTAGCGGTCGAGCCGGGAAATTGTTCCACGTGGAACATTGAACTCAGCTTCGAAGGCCCCGCGGTCCATAATGTTCCACGTGGAACAATTGGCGGATGGATGAAAGGCCTTTGTCCCAGCCATCCACAGTTTTCGGCCCGGGCCGGCGGTTTCAGGCGGCGGAGAGCTGTTGCTTGCGGATCCAGGCAAGAAGCGCCGTTACGGCAGCCGGTGTCACGCCGCGAACCCGGGCGGCCTGACCAAGCGTTTCGGGCTGTGCCGATTGCAGCCGTTCGGCCATTTCGTTGGAGAGGCCGGGGATATCGCGGAAAATTGTTCCACGTGGAACAATTACCGCTTCATCCTGCCGGACGCGGGCAACATCCTGGGCCTGCCGGTCAAGATAGACGGCATAGGCCGCGTCGGTCAGGACGGTTTCGACGACGGACGGGGCGGCCTCCAGCTCCGGCCTGGCGCGTTGGAGGACAGCCCAGTCCACACCGGGGAAACGGGCCCATTCCCACAGGGGACGGGCAATGCCGTCGCCCTTCACTTCGGGTATGGCGGCTGCCGGCACGCGGGCGCCTTTCAGCTCCGCGCTCAGCTTCTCGATCTCCGCGGCACGCTGCTGGAAGATCCTGGCTCGTTCGGGGCCGATACAGCCAAGCCGCTCGCCGACCGGGGTCAGCCGCATGTCAGCGTTGTCGGCGCGCAGCCGCAGCCGGAATTCGGCACGGGATGTGAACATGCGATAGGGTTCCGACACGCCATGCGTGACGAGATCGTCCACCATGACGCCGATATAGCTGTCGGCCCTGTCCGGGGCCCAATGGCGGCCGGCGGCGTTCAGGCCCGCGACCAGGCCCTGCGCGGCCGCTTCCTCATATCCGGTGGTGCCGTTCACCTGACCGGCGAGCCACAGCCCCGGAAGCGCCTGCAGTTGAAGCGTTGCATCCAGTGCGCGTGGATCGACATAATCATATTCGACGGCATAACCCGGCTGAACGATGCGGCAGTGTTCAAGTCCGGGGATGGAGCGGACGATATCGGCCTGAACCTCTGGCGGCAGGCTTGTCGAGATTCCGTTGGGGTAGATGAGCGGATCGTCCAGCCCTTCGGGTTCCAGAAAGACCTGGTGGCCATCCCGGTCGCCGAAGCGCATCACCTTGTCTTCGACGGAGGGACAATAGCGCGGGCCAACGCCTTCAATCCGGCCGGCATACATCGGGGAACGGTGGATGCTCTGGCGGATAATGTCGTGTGTCGCCTGCGTCGTGCGGGTGATGTAGCAATCGACTTGCGGCGTTCCGGTGGTGCGGGTGAGCGCGGAGAAATAGGCGGGTACCGCGTCTCCGGGTTGTCGCTCGAGATTGGCCCAGTCGATCGTCCGCCCGTCGAGGCGCGGGGGCGTGCCCGTCTTGAGGCGACCGATGGGAAGGCCGAGGGCCCGCAGCCTGGCAGACAGGGCCGACGCGCCATCTTCCCCGACGCGCCCGCCCGGAATCTGGCGTTCGCCGATGTGCATCACGCCACCGAGAAAGGTGCCGGTGGTAAGGATGACAGCCCTGGCCTCGATTGGCCCCCGGCTGGTCTGGACGCCAGAGCAGCGGTTGTTGCGGACGAGAAGATCGGTCACCTCTGCTTCGATGATCTCGACGCCGGCTGCGGCGACCTGGGCGCGGATCGAGGTCGCATAGAGTTTCCGGTCTGCCTGGGCACGTGGGCCCTGGACGGCGGCGCCCCGGCTGCGGTTCAGCAGGCGGAACTGGATCCCGGCCCTGTCGGCCGCGCGGCCCATGATGCCGTCCATTGCATCGATCTCGCGGACGAGGTGGCCCTTGCCAAGACCTCCGATGGCCGGGTTGCAGCTCATCTGCCCGATATTGTCTGTGCGGTATGTGATGAGGGCGACGTGCGCGCCGGTCCGGGCAGCCGCACAGGCAGCTTCACAGCCGGCGTGGCCGCCGCCGATCACGATGACATCATGGGGAATCACGCCCGTCCCTTAGCGGAATGTTCCATGTGGAACAATCGGGATGCGGGATTGGGGGAGGGGAACCGGGCGATTGTTCCACGTGGAACATTTGCCCGGTTCGAAATTGTTCCACGTGGAACAATCTGGCCCGGAGGCCCTATTTTCCGATACAGAAGCGGGAGAAGATGGCCCCCAGAACGACCTCTGGATCGATCCGGCCGGACAGGCGGCCGAGCGCGTGGGCGGCCGTTCGGAGATCTTCCGCCATGAGGACGGGATCGCGGTGGAGGAGGGCGGAGCGGACCGCTTCGAGCGCCGCTTCGATCAGGTGCTGCTGCCGCGCGGTGGTGACGGCAGGCGGCTCCCCGGATGGAATCCGGGCGCTGGCCCAATCCGCCAGCCACGCCTCCAGTTCGGGGAGGCCGGCGCCGGTCCGGGCCGAGATATGGAGGCGACCGCTGTGGAAGCCGGGGGCGTCGCCGCTTTCATCGATCCTGTTGACGACATTTCCGCCGGGGCCGAGATCGAGGACGAGATCGGCGGTGCTGGCCCGCGCCCGTGCGCGGGCGATGCCTTCGGCTTCGATCGGATCTTCGGTTTCGCGCAAGCCGGCTGTATCGAGCAGGAGGGCGGGAAGACCGCCGAGATCGAGATGCACTTCGATCACGTCGCGGGTCGTGCCTGCGTGGGGCGTGACGATGGCGACATCCCGGCGGGCCAACGAATTGATCAGGCTGGATTTTCCGGCATTTGGCGGGCCGGTGACGGCGATGACGAGCCCGTGGCGGATGCGCTCTGCGATGGCGGCGCCTTCAAGTGCCGTTGCCATGCTGGCGGCCAGCGCGGCGAGCGGGCCTGCCCGGAGCGCTTCGGCGTGGGTGCCTGCGGATTCGACATCGCCTTCATCGGAAAAGTCGAGCTGGGCTTCGATATCGGCCATCAGGGCGACGAGTTGATCCCGCCAGCTTTCGGCGAGATCGCGCAGGCGGCCGCCGGCCTGGGCGAGGGCCTGATCGCGCTGGAGATCGGTTTCCGCGGCGATGAGATCGGAGAGGGCCTCGACCTGGGTGAGATCGAGGCGGCCGGATTCGAAGGCGCGTCGGGTGAATTCGCCGGCTTCGGCCGGGCGTGCGCCAAGCGCGGAGAGGGCGGCCTGCACCGCGGAAACGGTGGCTGGGCTGCCGTGGCAATGGAGCTCGGCGGAATCCTCGCCCGTGAAACTGTTCGGCCCGGGGAAGATGAGGACGAGCGCCTGATCGAGCGGGGCGTGATCCGCCGGGCGATACAGGGTGCGCAGCCGGGCTTCCCGGGCCGGGGGGAGGCGCCGGGAGCCGGTGATGCGTCGGACGATATCGAAAACGCCCGTTCCGCTGAGGCGGATGACGGCGACGCCGGCGGGCGGCGGACCGGACGAAAGGGCGAAGATCGGGGTGGACAGGGCCGGTCAGTCCTTCTTGTCGGCCTTTGGAGACGGCGGGGTCATCGCTGTCATCATCATCTTGCCCCAGGCTTCGATGCCTTCGTTCATGCCAGGGACGCCGCCTGTCCAGGTCTTCATCAGCTTCTGCCAGTCTTCCGGCCGGGGGCCATCGATGGTGAAGGCCTTCATCCGTTCCACCCAGGCTTCGTGCAGCGGGGTGAGATCGGGCAGGCCGAGGAAGGCGCGGGCTTCGGCCGGGGTGGCTTCGATTTCGACTTCGAACTTCATCTGGCGTTCCCTTCGATCAGGATCGGAAGCTGATGTCCCCCGGCGGGCGGGGGGCATGGCGGATGAGTTCCGCGCGGACGCGGACGGTGCGGATGGAAATGCGGACCTCCAGCGAGAAGGCGAACAGCGAGGCCATCAGCAGCAGGAGGGCGAGGATGAAGAGGATCGGCACCAGCTGATCGGGGTGCAGCGGGCTGACGGCGGAGATGAACAGGACGGTGATCAGCGAGCAGATGGTGAGTGCGGAAGCGACGGAGAGGCCGACGGCGCGGTTGGCGAGCAGCATGCGGCGATCCAGCACCGCGAGCTCGTTGGTGATGAGGGTGCGTTCCTGATCATCGCGGGGTTCGATCGATTCCAGCTTCCGGGCGCGATCGATGACGCGGCCGAGGCGCGTGGTGATGGCGGACAGGAAGGCCCCGATCGCGGTGAGCAGGAAAACGGGCGCGATCGCGAGCTGGATCGTCTGCGCCAGGACCGGGACGTTGGGATCGTTCAGCGGGAACATCGCGCCATGGCTGGGGGTTTGCCCCAGCCGAGTCAAGGGCGTGGCGGGCGGCTTCAGGGGGCGCAGTTGATGCAGAGCGTGGCCGTGGGCAGCGCCTTCAGCCGGGCGGGGGCGATTTCGGCGCCGCAGTTCGCGCAGGTGCCATAGGTTCCGTCGGCGATGCGCTGAAGGGCGGCGCGGATATCGCGGGCCTCTTCCAGCCGGACCTGCTCGAGGCCCTCGGCGGTTTCGACATCCTCGATCTGGTTGGCCTGTTCCGACCAGTCCGCATCGAGGGGCTGGGCGCTTTCGGCTTCGAGCCGGTCCACTTCGGCGCCCAATTCCTTCAGTCGGGCTTCGAGGCGGGCGCGGAGATCTGATGTGCTGGTCATTCGGGCTTCCTTGCTTTGGCAGGACGGTGGCGGGGGAGGGTTGGCCTGTCGTTGATCCCGGTCAAGCCCTGGGCGGGAAAGTTGGCATGGGGGATTTGGGGGCGCGGGAAAATTGCGAATGTTTGGGAATATGAACCGAAAATTCGTGATGCATTCATCGTGGGGAAAGGTCGGCTCAACGGCGGAAACTCACAACGCATTGAAATAGAGGAATATTTAAGTTTGCTCGGCACTTGGCACGGGGGATGCATTGGACATGGCATCACATGATCAACAGGAGCGGTAAGATGACCACGACGACGATGACCAACCCGATTTCGAGCCTGGTTCTGGCGCTGGTGGCTTCGGCCACGATGCTGGGTTTCGCGGCGGCCCCGGCCGAAGCTGCGAGCGTGCAGGTGGAAGTTTCGAAGTATGAGCTGGGCACCCCGGCCGGCCGCAAGGCGGCGGAAGCGCGGGTGGCGGCGGTGGCCGACGCGGTGTGCGCCAAGGGTGGCGTGGACTGGCGCAACCTGGGCGAAGTTTCGGCCCACAAGCGCTGCGTTGCCGACGCGGTGGCCGATGCCCGGACCCAGATTTCGGCCCTTTCGACGCGGACCCAGCTGGCTTCGCGGTAACACAGGCTTCTCGAGTTCGCCGGGGTATCCCCCCTCTCTCAACCCCGGCGACGAACAGAAGGACGGCCCGGCGGACCCCCTCTCCGCCGGGCCGTCTGATGTTTTCGGGCAACAGATGGCACCGGTTTCCCCAAGCGCAGCGCCTGTTTGCGACGAAGCGTTGGGGCGCGCGTTGACAGCTGGCAGGGCTGCTGACACTTTTCACGTGATAAGAAGAGCGGGGGCCGCCCGCCCGCACCGCCTATGTGCTGTGGTGTTGCGTAAAGGGTTTGACTGCCGGCGGTGGCAGGAAGCTGAGTAGCTGAGGGTGCGACTCCGATTTTAGTTTTGGGATAATGCTAGGGCGGCGCGGAGCTG
>NZ_JAYRCW010000049.1:0-19946 GCF_041909755.1 Sandaracinobacter sp. | reverse complement strand
GTTCGCCACCGGGAATTGTGTGGTCCCTCAGGCGCCGGGCGGCGGGCATCTGCCCGCCTTGGCTTCGCGCCATTGGGCGCGGCGCGCGGTCGCGCTTGCGGCCCTGCGGGCCGGGGGGTCGCTTTTTGGTCCTTCAGGTGCCGGGCGGGCCGGGGGTTGGTGGGCCGGCCTTGTGCGTTGCACCATGCTCGGCTAAAGGCCGCCGCCAATTTCCCCGCAACGCACAGGATATCTGCAATGGCCGTCACCCGGACCTTTTCGATCATCAAGCCCGACGCCACGCGCCGGAACATCACCGGCAAGGTGACGACCATGCTGGAAGAGGCCGGCCTGCGGGTGGTGGCTTCGAAGCGCATCCACATGACGAAGGACCAGGCCGAGGGCTTTTACGGCGTGCACCGCGAGCGCCCCTTCTTTGCCGACCTGGTGGCCTTCATGACCTCTGGCCCGGTGGTGGTTCAGGTGCTGGAAGGCGAGGATGCCGTGGCGCTGAACCGCAAGGTGATGGGCGCGACGAACCCGGCCAACGCCGATGCGGGCACGATTCGCAAGGAACTGGCCGAAAGCATCGAAGCGAATTCGGTGCATGGTTCGGATTCGGAAGAGAATGCCGCGATCGAGATCGCCTTCTTCTTCAAGCCGGAAGAGATTGTCGGCTGAAGCCGGGCGACTTCATGCTATCCTCCGCCCCCTGAAGGCGGAGGGCAGCATGGCGCGCGTCACCGGTTTGGGCGGCTTGTTCTATAAGGTTTCCGACGTGGAGCGCACGCGCGCCTGGTATCGGGAATATCTGGGCATCGGCGGCGAGTGGGGGGCGATGTTCCCCTTCGCGAAAGACAGCGCGCAGGGCTTTTCCCTGCTGTCTCCGTTCAAGGCCGAGACGGACTATTTCGCGCCATCCGACGCGCCCTTCCTGATCAACCTGCGGGTCGATGACCTAGACGGCCTTCTGGGGGACCTGAAGGCAAAGGGGATCGAGATCCTGGGCCGGCAGGACGAGGACTATGGCCGCTTCGCCTGGATCCTGGACTGCGACGGCGTGAAGGTGGAGCTGTGGGAGCAGCTGGGGCCCGCGCCCGACTGACGATCAGGCCTCCAGCTCGGTATCCCAGTATAGGTAATCCCGCCAGGTTTCGTGGCAGTAGTGCGGCGGGAATCCCCGGCCGTTTTCCTGCAGCTGGTGGGCCGTGGGTTGAACCGGCCGCGTGCGGGGCAGCATGTGCGCCTCTGCCGGGGTGCGGCCGCCCTTGCGGAGGTTGCAGGGCGCGCAGGCGGTGGTGACATTCTGCCAGGTGGTGCGGCCGCCATAGGCGCGCGGCACGACATGATCGAAGGTGAGATCATGCGTGGAGCCGCAATATTGGCAGCTGAAGCGATCGCGCAGGAACAGGTTGAAGCGGGTGAAGGCCGGGTTCTGGCTGGGCTTCACATATTGGCGCAGCGCGACAACGCTGGGCAGCCGCATCGAGAAGTTGGGGGAGCGGATTTCCCGTTCATACTGGGCGATCACATCGACCCGTTCGAGGAAGGCGGCCTTCACCGCATCCTGCCAGCACCACAGGCTGAGCGGATAATAGGAGAGTGGGGTGTAATCGGCGTTCAGCACCAGGGCCGGGCAGGCCTGCGGGCTTTGCCAGCGGCCATGATCATGATCGGGACGCCATCGATCCTGGATCACATCGGGATGATACATGGCCGCCGCTCCTCATCTCGCCGGAGCAGGCCCGTCAGCCACCATCCCTATCGCACGTCGGGCAGCCGCTTTCACGCCTGCGCTTCCTGATGCCCCTATACCAGAGGCTGTATGTCTTTGGTATGACAGCACCAGATATTGTTGAGGTCAAGCGCGAGATGCAGGCTGAATATCCGGTTACCCGTTTCGCGCCTTCGCCCAGCGGCCTGTTGCACCTGGGCCACGCCCTGTCGGCCGTGCTTGGCGCGCGGCTGGCGCGGGCAGGGGGCGGCCGCTGGCTGCTGAGACTCGAGGATATCGACACGACGCGCTGCCGCCCGGATTTCGCCGATGCCATCCACGCCGACCTTGGCTGGCTGGGGCTGGTGCCGGATTCGGTGCTGGTGCAGACGACGCGGCGAGATGCGCATGATGCGGCGCTGGCGCGGCTGACGGCGATGGGGCTGACCTATCCCTGTTTCTGCACGCGGGCCGACATCGCCGCCGCCGCGGCAGCCCCGCACGGGGCGCAGGCGGCCTATCCCGGCACCTGCCGGGGGATGGACCGGGCCGAGGCGGCTGCGCGGGCCGGGAGCCGCGACCCGGCGATCCGGCTGGATGTGGAAAAGGCGGCGGCGGTTGCCGGGCCGCTGACATGGATGGAAGCCGGGCAGGGCCGGATGGTGGCCGATCCGCTGGGCGAGGGCGACATCGTTCTGGCCCGCAAGGACATCGGCGTGGGCTATATGCTGGCGGCGGTGGCGGACGACGCCTTCCAGGGGGTGACCGACGTGGTGCGCGGACGCGACCTGATCGAATCGACGCCGGTGCAGCGGCTGCTGCAGGCGCTGCTGGGGCTGCCGGAACCCCGCTATCACCATCACCGGCTGCTGCTGGCGCCCGACGGGCGGCGGCTGGCGAAGCGGGACCGGGCGGAAACGCTGGCGGCGCTGCGCGCGGCGGGGGTGGATGGGCCGGCGCTGGCGGCGCGGCTGGCCGACCTGCCACCGGGCGGCCCGGACTGCGTCTTTCTGCCCTGAAATCCGGGGGTGCGCTTGCCGGCGGGCGCTGATAGGAAGGGGCCATGAACGGCCTTCTCATCGCGCTTATCGTGCTGGCTGCCGGCGCCACCGCCTATGTGCTGATCCGCGGGATCGTCACCATGGCGCAGGGCAAGGACATCAGCGGCCAGCAATCCAACAAATATATGTCCATGCGGGTGGGCTTCCAGGCGCTGACCATCCTGCTGGTGATCCTGCTGCTGGTGATCGGCGGCCGCGGGCTTTCGGGCGGCTGACAGGCGCGGCCGGCATGGTGAAGCTGAACCGGATCTACACGCGCACCGGGGACGACGGCACCACCGGGCTGGTGGACGGCAGCCGTGTCGCCAAGGACTGCCCGCGCGTGGCGGCCTATGGCACGACGGACGAGGCGAACAGCGTGCTGGGGCTGGCGCGGCTGCACGCGGCGGGCGAACAGCTGGCGATGATCGAGCGGATCCAGAACGACCTGTTCGACCTGGGGGCGGACCTTGCGACGCCGGGCGACGACTGGCGCGACGACCAGGCACTGCGCGTGGTGCCGGAGCAGGTGAGCCGGCTGGAAGCCGAGATCGACGCGATGAATGCCGAACTTGCACCGCTGAACAGCTTCATCCTGCCCGGCGGCACGGCGCTTTCGGCCTATCTGCATCTGGCGCGGACGGTGGTGCGCCGGGCCGAGCGGGACGCGGTGCTGGCGCGCGGCGAGGGGCCGGTGAACCCGGTTGCCATCCACTATCTGAACCGGCTGAGCGACCATCTGTTCGTGATGGCCCGGCACGCCAACCGGCCGGCGGCCGGCGGCGGCGGCGACATCCTGTGGGTGCCCGCGAAGAACCGCTGAGACTTCAACTGCCCGCATGAAGGTGGGCCAATCCGGAGACCCCATGATCCAATCTTCCATCCTGCCGCGTATCCTTGCCGCCCTGCTGCTGTCGGCTGCTCCGCTGGCGCTTTCGCCGGTATCCGCCGCGGCGGCCGGTTCGGGTGGCCCCGAACGGGGCACGTTCGGCGTGGATACCAGCGGCATGGACCGCAGCGTGAAGCCCGGCGACGATTTCGTCGCCTTTGCGAACGGCGGCTGGGCCCGGACGGCCGAGATTCCCGCCGACCGCGCTTCGTGGGGCATGTTCGATGTGCTGCGCGAGCTTTCCCTGACCCGCACGCGCGCGATCATGGACGAGGCCGCCGCCAGTTCGCAGGCGACCGGCGGCCTGAAGAAAGTGGGCGATTATCACGCGACCCTGATGGACGAGGCCGGGATCGAGGCGGCGGGGCTGGCCCCGATGAAGCCGGACCTGGACGCGATCGCCGCCATCACGACGCGCAAGCAGCTGTCTGACGCGTTTGCCCGTGCCAACCGGGACGGCGGGCCTTCGCCCTTCCGCATGGGGATTTCGCAGGATCTGAAGGATCCGTCGAAAATGACGGTGAGCCTGGTGCAGTCCGGGTTGGGCATGCCCAACCGCGACTATTACCTGGAGGCCCGCTTCGCCCCGCAGAAGGCGGCCTATGAAGCCCATGTCGCCCGGCTGTTGCAGCTGTCTGGCGTGGCCGAGGCGGACGCGAAGGCCGATGCCGCGCGGATCGTTGCGCTGGAGACGGAGATCGCCCGCACCCACTGGACGAATGTGGAGAACCGGCAGGCGGAGAAGCGCTACAACCCGGTCCCGGCGGCTGCCATGGGCACGGAGTTCCCCGGCGTGGACTGGGCGGCGTTCCGCACGATCACCGGGGTTGCGGGCGAAGCCAGCCTGAACGTGAACCAGCCCCCTGCGCTGAAGGGGATCGCGAAGCTGGTGGAAACGGCGCCTGTCGCGGACTGGCAGGCGTGGATGCGATACCATACGCTGCGCAACGCGGCGCAGCTGCTGCCCAAGGCCTATCGCGACGAGACCTTCGCCTTTTACGGCACCACTTTGTCTGGCACGCCGAAGCAGGAAGAGCGGTGGAAGCAGGCCGTGAACATGACGACCGGCGCGCTGGGCGAAGCCGTGGGCCAGGAATATGTGGCCCGGCATTTCCCGCCGGAGGCCAAGGCGCAGATGGACGAGCTGGTGACGAACATCATCGCCGCCATGGACAAGCGCCTGGCGAATCTGGCCTGGATGGATCCGAAGACGCGGGAGGCGGCGCGCTTCAAGCTTTCGCGCTTCAAGCCGAAGATCGGCTATCCCGACGTGTGGCGGGACTACAGCGCGCTGGAGGTGGTGCGCGGCGATGCGGTGGGCAATGCCCGCCGCGCCTATGCGTTCGAATATGAACGCAACCTCTCCAAGCTGGGCAAGCCCATCGACCGCAGCGAATGGTTCATGACGCCGATGACGGTGAACGCCTATGCGAACCCCACCTGGAACGAGATCGTGTTCCCGGCCGCCATCCTGCAGGCGCCCTTCTTCGACCCGAAGGCCGATCCGGCGGTGAACTATGGCGCGATCGGCGCGGTGATCGGGCACGAGATCACGCACCATTTCGATGACCAGGGCCGCAAATATGATCCGGACGGCAAGCTTTCGGACTGGTGGACGCCGGCCGACGTGGAGCGGTTCACGAAGCTGTCGGACGTGCTGGTGCGGCAGGTGGAGACCTATCAGCCGCTGCCGGGCAAGCCCATCAACGGCAAGCTTTCGCTGGGTGAGAACATCGGCGACATCGCCGGGCTGAACATCGCCTGGGACGCCTATCAGATGAGCCTGAAGGGGAAGAAGGCCCCGGTGATCGACGGCGTGACGGGGCCGCAGCGCTTCTACCTGGGCTTTGCGCAGATCTGGCGCAGCAAGTATCGCGACGCGGCGATGGAGCGGCAGCTGACGGTGGGGCCGCACAGCCCCGGCAACTGGCGGCCGATGACCGTGCGGAACCATGCCCCCTGGTATGAAGCCTTCGGCGTGAAGCCCGGCGACAGGATGTACCTGCCCGAAGAGGAGCGGGTGAACATCTGGTAGCCCGGCGCTAGATCGGCGGGATCGTCGCCAGATGGACGGCGGCGGCCGCCAGCGCCCAATCCCGGAAGGCGGCCCGGAACGGCGCGCACTGCGGCGCGCGCGGGTTCGGGGCGCAGGCCATCGCCATCTGCGTATCCAGCTGCATGTTGTTGCGGATCGCGCTGACGCCCACATAGGTGTTGCCGCGCGTGATGTGGGTGAGGAACACATAATCCGCCTGGAACATGCCGGGCGCGACGGGGAAGTTGCGGGCGGCGCCCTTGCGGTTCGCGAGGAAGCCGTCTGGCCGGGTGACGGGGGCGGCGTAGGTGAAGGCCGGGTCCGGCATGAGGCCGGGGAAGCTTGAGGCCAGCACCTGTTCGAAGGTGACCGATGCGTTCTGGATCTGTGCGGAGGCCGGCAGGCCGCTGCTGTCGTCTGCGCGGACGGCGACGATGTTGAAGCCCACGGTGGGCGACAGGATGGCGATGCAGCCGACCGGGCCGTTCTGAAGCTGGGTGCCGGCGGGCAGCGGGATGGCCGCGCCCGATTCCCGATCGACCCAGACGTCGAACCGGTCGCCGCCGGTTTCGTCCAGTGAAGCGCCGATCGTGCCGAGCAGCTGTTGCAGGCCGCGCTGGTCGTCGCTGTCCTGCGAGAGGACGGAGAGCGGCACGGTGCGGGCGAGCGAGAGGGTGAAGCTGCCGCAGGCCTGCTGGCGGACGTTCGCCTGCGGGGCCTGATCTGCGAAGACCAGCCCCGTCGGGCGGGCGAGCGCGGCCACCGCGGTGATTTGCGGCTGCTGCTGAAGCGACACGAGATAGCGGGTGCGCACCGCCCAGACGAGGCCGCCCGCGCCGTTCTGGAGGCCGCCCGAGCCGATGGCGACCACCCGGCCATCATGCGCGATGAGGGGCGCGCCGGAATGTCCGCTGAGAAGATTGCCGTCGAGCCGGAGGATTTCCGTGGCGAGCGACAGCGCGCCGGACGCCTGCAACTGCTGCTGGAAGCTGAGCGGCAGCATGTCGCGCAGCCTTGCGCCGGGCGGCGCGTTGGCGGCCGTGATCGTGAGCAGTTTGTCATCCGGCGTGGGGGCGCCCAGCGCATAGCCGACCGCCGCGACCTGCGAATGGATGGGCGGGATGGCATCCCCGATGCGAACGGGCTGCCGGCCGCTGGCGGCGGAAAGGCGCAGCAGCACGAGATCATGGCTGGCGAGCTCGCGTTCGGGCCGGGCGGTGAAGCTGGGGCCGCCGGGGAACTGGACGCGGACATTGGAACAGCCCGCCACCACATGCCGGGCGGTGACCATGCGCGTGGAATCCGGCCAGACGAATGCGGTGCCGGTTCGCGCGCCGCTGCCGGCGCAGCCGTTGGCAATCACCTGCGCGACATCCCTGAGCGCGGCCTGGACCAGCTGCGGCGAGGGGGACTGGGCATGGCCTGCCTGTGCGGCAAGCAGGGCGGCCAGCGCGAGCGTGGCGCGGATCAGTCGCGCGGCCGGCATGCAAGCCCCCAGGCGGCGTCTGCGAGGGCGGCGCCTTCGGCCGGGCCGAGAGCGGCGGCTGCGGCCCCCACGGCGGCCCAGTCCGCGCCCGTCTGGCGCATCGCCTCGATCCGGTCGGCGGGCTGATCGAAGCGGTCTGCGGCGAGCGCGCCGCAATTGGGATCGGCCTTGTCGGAGAACAGGATGCCGGATCCGGGGACCGGTGCTTCGGGCGCGCTCTGGCCCTTCAGCGACCCGGTGAGGAGGCCGAGATGTTCATAGAGGGCGAGGTCATGGGCCAGCGGATCTGCATAGCCGGCGGCCTGATAGGCCCCGACGCGCTGGGAGATGGAGGGCTGGAGCCAGCCGCCGGTGCGCGCGAGGACGCCAAGGATCAGGAAGAGGAGCATGCCCGCGCCGAAGCCGGCGACGCGGGCGGCCGAGGCGTTGGCCTTCAGCGGCCCGGCCGAGCCCTGGAGGCCGAAGAAGGCGACGAGGAGCGCGACAAGCGCCGTGACGACGGCCGCGACGACGGGAACCGATGACAACCCCACCAGCGCGCCGACGAGCGCCCCGAGTGCGAGCCCTGCCGCGAGATCCATGTGCCTGTTCCCCTGCCGTTCCATGTGGGCGGCCCCGGGCGGAAGTCTGCCATCGGGCGGCCCCGTCTGGCAACAGGGGCGGGCAATGGGGGCGTCAGAGCCCCAGTTCGGCGGGGGCGATGCCCAGTTCCGTCAGCAGCGCCTGATGCGCGGCGTGGCACTGGCGCCAGAGATCCGGGAGCGCGAGATCGGCCGGCGCGATCGCCTGCGGCCACCATTGTTCGACGAGGCGTTCGAGCCGGTCGAGCCGGGCTTCATCCAGCAGGAAACGCGGGTCGACCGCGGCAAGCGCCTCGGCCGACAGGGGCACGCGCAGGCGCAGGCAGGCGGGGCCGCCGCCGTTTCGCATGCTTTCCCTGAGATCCATCACATGCAGATGGTTGATCGGGTTGGCGGCATCCTGTTTCACGCGTTGAAGCCAGCGCCAGACGCTTGCCGTTTCCTCGGCCTCTTTCGGCAGGATCAGGGCCGTTTCGCCCTTGCCGACGCTGACGAGCGCGGCGTTGAACACATAGGAGGCGATGGCGTCGGCCAGCGGCACGTCTGCGGCCGGAGCTTCCACCAGCATGAAGCCGGGCACCCGGGCCTGCAGCGCCGCGATGGCGCTGTCGCGATCCTGGAAGGCCTGTTCATGGGCGAACAGCACCTGTTCGTTGCTGACGGCGACCACATCATTGTGGAAGGCGCCGGCCTGGATGGCGGCGTCGGCCTGTTCGAGGAACAGGGCCTGCTTCACGCCATGGCTGCGGGCAACGGCCTGGCTGGCGCGGACATGCTGCCGCGCGGGAAATGCGCCGCCCCGGTTGCGGCCATAGACAAAGGCTTCGACGCCTTCGCCTTCGTGGCCCGCGCAGAAGCGCATGTGGTTTGCCGCGCCTTCATCCCCGAAGCCGGGCGGCACCGGCCAGTGGACGGCGAAATGCCGCTCGTCCGCGAAGGCGAGCTTCAGCTGGGCCATGGTTTCCGGCCATTCCTGGCTGCGGTGCGGCATGGTGACGAGGTTGGAGACGGTGAAATGGGTGCGGCCGTCGGCAGTGTCTGCGGCCGGGCTGACGGTGGCGGCGTTCGCCGTCCACATGCTGCTGGCGGAAAAGGCGGCAGCCAGCAGCTGCGGATCCTCTGCGGCGCAATCGGCCAGAACGCGGGCATCTTCGCCCTCGTAGCCGAGGCTGCGCAGGAAGCGGGTGTTGGGCCGCCGATGCGGGGGCAGCAGGCCCTGCGGCACGCCCAGCGAAACGAGCAGCCGCATCTTGGAGAGGCCCTGAAGCGCGGCGCTGCGCGGGGCGCTGACCGCCCCGGCGTTGCGTTCCGCCGCGAGGTTGCCGAGGCTGAGGCCGGCATAATTGTGGCTGGGGCCGACGAGGCCGTCGAGATTGAGTTCGGGCATCAGCGGACCCCCATCGGCCTGGCGATGAACGGCGTTTCCGCCTCTACGCTGGCGACGGGCCAGGCGCAGTAGTCGGCGGCATAATAGGCGCTGGGGCGGTGGTTGCCCGACAGGCCGACGCCGCCGAACGGGGCGTTGGAGGCGGCCCCGTTGGTGGGGCGGTTCCAGTTGACGACGCCCGCCCGGCTGCCGGCCCAGAAGCGATCATAGAGGGCGCGATCCCCACCGAGCAGGGCAGCGGACAGGCCGAAGCGGGTGGCGTTCGCCGCAGCCATGGCGCGTTCGAAGGTCTTCACCCGGATCACCTGCAGGAAGGGGCCGAACAGCTCGTCATCGGGCACGGACAGGCCGGTGACATCGACAAGGCCGGGGGTGAGGAAGGGCAGGCCTTCCTTCAGCCGCAGCAGCGGGCGGATCGTCTTGCCGTGGATGGCGCCGGCGCGGTCCAGCAGCCCGTCTGCCGCCTGGTTGGAGATGACGCAGCCCATGAAGGGCTGCGGCTCTGCGAAGGGCTGGTCGATGACGAGGCCGTCGGCCAGCGCCACGATTGCATCCATCAGCCTGTCCTGTGTGCCGTCTTCGATGATGAGGCGGCGGGCGCAGGTGCAGCGCTGCCCGGCGGACAGGAAGGCGGACTGGACGATGACGAGGGCGGCGGCCTCCACATCGGCATCGGCCAGATCCCAGGCGACCAGCGGGTTGTTGCCGCCCATCTCAAGCGCGAGGATGCGGTGCGGGGTTTCCGCGAACTGGCGTGCAAGTGCCGCGCCGGTGGGGGCGGAGCCGGTGAAGAGCAGGCCATCCGTATCGGCAGCCGCCAGCGCCCGGCCGGTGGCGCCCGAGCCCTGGACGACGGTGAGGACGCCATCGGGGAGGCCCGCCCTTGCCCAGAGCCCGGCCATGAAGGCGCCCGTCGCCGGGGTCAGTTCGCTGGGCTTGAAGACGATGGCGTTGCCCGCGATCAGCGCGGGGACGAGGTGGCCGTTGGGCAGATGGGCCGGGAAATTATAAGGCCCCAGCACCGCCAGCACGCCGTGCGGCTTGTGCCTAAGCGCCTGCCGCGCGCCGGCCGGGTCTGCCTGGAAGGGGGCTTCGCGATTGCCGGTGCGCTCGGCATGGGCGGTGATGGAAATTTCCACCTTGGCGGCGACGCTGCCGACTTCCGTTCGGGCCTCCCACAGGGGCTTGCCCGTTTCCGCCGCGATCAGGCGGGCGAACGCATCCGCCTCTGCCTCCACCACGGCCTTGAAGGCACGGACAACGGCGATCCGGGCCTCTGGGCCGGCGGCGAACCAGCCGGGCTGCGCGGCGCGGGCGCGAGCGACGGCGGCGGCGACATCGGCCCCGGATGCGACGGGGCCTTCCCACAGGAGGCTGCCTTCATGGGGGCGGGTGCTTTGAAGGGTTTCAGAAATGCGCATGCAACACCTCGTCGCCGGACTGGAACGGCCCTTCGGCGCCGGCGAGCAGCTCGCCGTCGTCGGACATGCGCAGCGGCAGGGCGGCGCAGCGGAACTGCTTCAGTTGCCCGCCGGCGACCAGCCGGACGGCGCCGCCATGGCCGTTGGCGATACCTGTCACGCGGGCGGGAACGGCTTCACGCACGGTGCGGATGTCCGCGAGGCGGGTATCCAGCGTGGGGCCGCCATCGAAGATGTCGACATAGCCGTGGAAGGCGAAGCCCTCGGCTTCCAGCATGCGCATGGCCGCTTGGCCCTGTTCGTGCGGCTGGCCCAGCGCTTCGCGTGCCTCATCCGGGAGCATCGCCACATAGACGGGATATTTGGGCATCAGATCCGCGATGAACTGGTTGCCCTGCACGGCGTTGAAGGCGTCTGCCTCCTGGAAGCCCATGCCGAAGAACTTGCCGGCGAGGCCATCCCAGAAGGGGGCGCTGCCGTCGGGGCGCATGCGGCCGCGCAGCTCGGCCAGAACCCTGTCTCCGAAGCGGGGACGGTGAAGGGCGAGGAACAGGTAGCGGCTGCGGGCGAGCAGGCGGCCGAGGCCGCCCGTGCGCAGATCCGGGTGCAGGAACAGGCCGCCAACCTCGCTGGCGCCTTCGAAATCATTCACCAGGTGCAGCACCTGGGTGCGGAAAGTGCGCCCAAGCTCTTTCGAGTGCATGGAAAGGGTGGTGAGTTTGTAGGAATAGAAGGGCCAGCGCACGCCGACCCGGCTGAACAGGCAGGCCGTGCCGCCGATGCGGCCCGTGGGCGCATGTTCGAGGACGAGGAGGTAGTTTTCATCCTGCGGCTCGGTGAGAAGGGCGGCATAGCTTGCCTCTGACCGCTCGATGCGTTCGGCGAGCGCGGCGCGGTCATTGGGCAGGTTGGTGAAGCCACCGCCCGTCAGTTCGGCGAGCGCCTTCAGGCCGCACAGGTCCGAAGGCCCGGCCGGACGGACGCGCCATTCGGAAAGATTCACTGCTGCTGTCGCCATGCCCCTTCTTGCCCGAGGGGGCGGAACCGGGGTAACGAAAGAATGCGGTGGAAACCGAATTTTCTGCGGCGGAGACACAAGTGGACAGCATTGACCGGATCGACCGCAAGATTCTGGCTGTTCTGCAGCGGGATGGCCGAATCACCAACGCCGCGCTGGCCGAGGAGGTGGCGCTGTCGCCCAGCGCCTGCCTGGCACGGGTGCGGCGGCTGGAGCAGATCGGGATCATCACCGGCTATCGGGCCGACATCGCGGTGGAGAAGCTGCGCGCGGCGCTGCTGATCTATGGCGAGGTGACATTGAAGCGGCATCTGCCGGAGGATTTCCGGGCGCTGGAGGCGATGTTCGCGGCCGATCCACGCGTGCTGGAGGCGGCCGAGATTTCGGGCAAGAGCGATTATCTGGTGAAGGTGATCGTGACCGACATGGCCGAATGGCGCGACCTGACAGCGGACTGGACCGCCGGGCCCTGGCAGATCGAGCGGGTGTCGAGCAGCGTGGCCATGCACCGGACCAAGGCCTTTTCGGGCTATCCGCTCTAGCCGCTGCCGCCGGGTGCGTTGGCCTCTTTTGCTGCACCTGCTAAGGAGGCGGCTTCGGCAAGGGGGCATGCCATGGGAGATGACGGAACACGGAAGCTGAACCTGGCGTTGCAGGGGGCGGGGCGCATGGCGCCTTTACCTGGGGCGTGCTGGACCGGCTGCTGGAGGAGCCGGAGCTGGCGTTCACGGCGATTTCCGGCACTTCGGCCGGGGCGATGAACGCGGTGGTGATGGCCGAAGGGCTTGTGGAAGGCGGCAGGGAACAGGCGCGGGCCCAGCTGGAACAGTTCTGGCTGGGGATCGCCGATGCGGCGGACCGGATGAACCCGCTGCGCAACTGGCCCTGGTACAAGATGATCGAGCCGGTCATCTTCGAAGCCTCCATGGCGGCGAGCCGGATGTTCAGCCCCTATGATGTTTCCGCGACAGACAATAACCCGCTGCGCGCGGCGCTGCTGGAGCTGATCGACTTCGAGAAGGTCCGCCGCCAGCGCCGCATCAAGCTGTTCATCAACACCACCCATGTGGCGACGGGGGGCCTGCGTTGCTGGCGGGAGCATGAGCTGACGGTGGAGATGGTGCTGGCGTCGGCCTGCCTGCCATCCCTGTTCCAGACGCCGATGATCGACGGTGAAGGTTATTGGGACGGCGGCTATATCGCCAACCCGGCGATCGAGCCGATGACGCGCGCGACCGACGCCGACGATGTGCTGATCGTGCAGCTGAACCCCATCGTGCGCACCGAGCTGCCGAGGAAGGCGGCCGATATCCTGGACCGCCTGTCGGAAATCAGCTTCAACGCCAGCCTGATCACCGAGCTGCGCTTCATCGCCGAGCGCAACCGGCTGATCAACGCGGGCGAACTTTCCGCGGACCGGCACCGCAAGACCCACCTGCACATGATCCATGGCGACCGCGCGCTGGGCGAACTGCCGCCGTCGTCCAAGCTGCTGGCGGACCGGCACTTCCTGCTGAGCCTGCGCGACAAGGGTCGCGAGGCGGCGAGCGAGTGGATCGAACGCCACCTGGACAAGGTGGGGGACCGTTCCAGCTTCAACTACAACCGGCTGGTGAGCCAGCTGACGCAGGACAGCGACGAACAGCCCGATCCGCGTGTGCTGCGGGAAGATGGGTAGGGGGACGGAAGGGGCTCCGGTGGGCGGAGAGCGCCCTACTTCCCGCCCGACAGCGCCTTTGCCAGCAGGTAATAGTGATCCAGCCCGGCGTTGAATTCTCCGACGGGCACGCGTTCGTCGATGCCGTGGTAATTGTAATCGCTGCCCTCGGTTTCGACGAGCGGGCCGACGCCGATGGTGGGGATGCCTGCGTTGCGGAAGAAAAGGCCGTCCGTCGCGCCGGCTTCGATATAGGGGGTGAGGCGGGTGCCGGGCGGCAGCTGTTTCGCCAGCGCGGCGCGGACTTCGGGCGGCGTATCCGACAGCGGGCCTTCCATCGGGTTGCCCAGCGGACTGATTTCCAGCTTGTCGTCTCCGGCGACGCGGGCGAGCGTGGCGCGGGTTTCGGCCACCGTCTCGCCGGGGAAGATGCGGCAGTTCACGGTGGCCGTCGCGTCGGTTGCGAGGGCGTTTTCCACGATCCCCCCGCGGAGCATGGTGGCGACGCAGGTGGTGCGCATTTCCGGGAAGGCGGCCGGATCGATGGCGGCGATGGAGTCGGCCGTCTGCTGGGACGGGCTGGCGATGAAGGCCGCGACGGCCGATTTCATCGGGTCCTGAAGGCCGGGCAGCTGCGCCTGCAGCCCTTGCAGCACCACCGGGTGCCAGTGCGCGGGGAAGCGGTGCCCTTCCAGCCGCGTGAGGGCGCGGGCCAGCGCGTAGATGGCGTTGTCTGCCCGGGGGCGCGAGGAATGGCCGCCCGGGTTGCGCATGGTCAGATCGAAGCTGGCGTAGGTTTTTTCGCCCACCTGGATGGCATAGCTGGTGCTGCCGTCCGCGCCCCGGAAGCCGCCGCCGGCATCCGAGTTCAGCGCATAGGCGGCCCCTTTCAGGCGCTCAGCCAGCGCCCGGGCGGAGGCGCCGCCCACTTCCTCGTCTCCGCTGAACACCAGGATTAGATCGCGGTTCGGCACGAAGCCTTCGCGTTTCAGGCGGATGAAGGCCTGCGCCTGTGTCAGCAGCCCATATTTGTTGTCGACGGTGCCGCGGCCATGGAGCGCGCCATCCCGTTCGGTGAGCGTGTAGGGGTCGCTTTTCCACTGTTCGGCCTTCGCGCCGACGACATCCATGTGGGAGGGGAAGAGGATCGGCGGCTTTTTGCTTTTGCCGCGCAGCGTGACGATCAGGCCGGGGTGGCCGCCGGCGTCGACGATCTCGACGTCGCCGGGGCTGAAGCCGGCCTTGCGGAACTCGCCTGCCAGATAGTCGGCCAGCTGCCCCACGGCGGGCGAGCCCGCGACGGAGGGGTAGGAGATGATCTTCGCGAACATCTCCCGCGCTTCGGCCTGCACGGCGGCGGACGGCTGGGCCTGGGCGGGGATGGCTGCGGCGAGCAGGGCGAGGGCGGCGATCGCGGGGGTTTTCATGGGGCGGATGGTGGACCGTGCGTGGTCGGCCGGCAAGGGCGCCGGTTCAGCGCCGCTTGCTCTTGAACACGCCGGGGATCGCGGGGCGCTGGATGGGGGTGGGCTTCACCGGCTCAGGCTTTGCCTCCACGCTGCGGAGTGCGGCCTGCGCCAGCCCGCGCGCCAGCGCCACGGCGCCGGCCAGCCGGGCGTCGCCGTTGCCGAAATCGCGGGCTAGGAACAGCTTCTGATCCGGCCTGAGTTTCGCCTGCCCCTTCAGGCGCTGGATCCATTCCACGAGGCCTGCCGGATTGGGGAACTGATCGTTCACGAAGGTGACGAGCGCACCCTTCGGCCCCACCTCGATCTTCTGCACATGCGCCTTCCTGGCGGCGTTCCTTGCCTCCACGATCTTCAGCAGGTTGGCGGCGCCTTCGGGCAGCGGGCCGAAGCGGTCGATCATTTCTGCCGCAAACGCCTCGATCCCGGCCTTGTCCGACAGGTCTGCCGCGCGGCGGTAGAGCGCCATCCTGAGCGCCAGATCGGGGACATAATCCTCGGGGATCATCACCGGCGCATCGACGGAGATGGTGGGCGACGTCGGGTCTTCGGGTGGGCGCAGGCCGCGCGCCTCGGCCTTGGCGGCGACGATCGCCTCTTCCAGCATCGACTGGTAAAGTTCGAAGCCCACCTCGCGGATATGGCCCGATTGCTCGTCGCCCAGCAGGTTGCCGGCGCCGCGCTGGTCGAGATCGTGGCTCGCGAGTTCGAAGCCCGCGCCCAGCGAATCGAGGCTCGCCAGCACCTGCAGCCGCTTTTCGGCGGCCGCCGTCAGCGTGCCGTCCGATGCGGTCGTCAGCAGGGCATAGGCGCGGCGCTTGGCGCGCCCCACGCGGCCGCGCAACTGGTAGAGCTGGGCGAGGCCGAACATGTCGGCGCGGTGGATGATGAGGGTGTTGGCGTTTGGAATGTCGATGCCGGATTCGACGATCGTGGTGGAGACCAGCACATCGAAGCGCTGATCGGTGAAGGCCGTCATCCGGTCTTCGATCTCGCCCGCCGCCATCTGCCCGTGCGCCGTCACGTAGCGCACTTCGGGCACCTCCTCGCGCAGGAAGGCCTCGATATCGGGCAGGTCGGAAATGCGGGGGACGACGAGGAAGCTCTGCCCGCCGCGATAATGTTCGCGCAGCAGCGCTTCGCGCACGACCACCGGATCCCAGGGCGAAACCGTGGTGCGCACGGCAAGGCGATCGACGGGCGGCGTGGCGATGACGGAGAGCTCGCGGATGCCGCTGAGCGCCATCTGCAGGGTGCGCGGGATGGGCGTGGCCGTCAGCGTCAGCACATGCACATCGTGCCTCAGCGCCTTCAGCCGTTCCTTGTGGGTGACGCCGAAGCGCTGTTCCTCGTCGACGATGACGAGCCCGAGGCGCTTGAACTCCACCCCCTTGGCGAGGATCGCGTGGGTGCCGACGACGATGTCGACGCTGCCGTCGGCCAGCCCCTCACGTGTGGCCTTGGCTTCGGCCGCGGGCACGAGGCGGGAGAGCGCGCCCACCTTCAGGCCGGTTTCGGCAAAGCGCTCGCGGAAGGTGGCGGCATGCTGGCGCGCCAGCAGGGTGGTGGGGCACACCACCGCCACCTGCGAGCCGTTGGAGGCGGCGACATAGGCGGCGCGCAGCGCCACCTCTGTCTTGCCGAAGCCGACGTCGCCGCAGATCAGCCGGTCCATCGGGCGGCCCGCGCCCAGATCCTCGATCACGTCGGCCGTCGCCTTCAGCTGGTCGTCGGTCTCGGCCCAGGGGAATTTGTCGAGGAAGGCGGCATAGCCCTGCGCGTCCAGCTCGAAGGCGTCGGCTTCGCGGGTGGCGCGAAGGGCTGCCGTCTTCAGCAGCTCGTGCGCGATTTCGCGGATGCGCTCCTTCATGCGCGCCTTGCGCTGCTGCCAGCCGGTGCCGCCCAGCCTGTCGAGCGTCACGCCCTCATTCTCGCTGCCATAGCGGGAGAGGACGTCGAGATTCTCGGCCGGCACATAGAGCTTGTCGCCGCCCGCATATTCGAGCGCGACGGTGTCGTGCGCGGCGCCGGAGACGGTGATGGGGACGAGGCCGATGTAGCGGCCGATGCCATGATCCTGGTGAACGACGAGTTCGCCGGCTTCCAGCGTCTGCAGGTCCTTCAGGAAGGCGTCGGCCTTGCGGGCGGAGCGGCGGCGGACGAGCCGGTCGCCCAGCATGTCCTGCTCGGTCCAGATCTCTGCGTCTGCATGGCGGAAGCCGCTGTCGAGGCCGAGGACGATGATGGGGACGGCGCCCTTCGCGGCCATCCCCAGCGCATCCTGCCAGCCGGCGGCGGGCAGCAGCGATTTCGCACCCTGTTCCTTCAGCAGGCCGGACAGACGTTCCCGCGAGCCTTCGGAATAGGCGGCGAGGACGGGCTTGCGGCTGTCTGCCCGGGCGGCTTCGATCCGCTCTGCGATGGCCTTGTACACGGGCGGGCCACCGGCGGCCGCAGCCACGCGCGCGGGCGCGAAATCGATCGCGGGAAGGCCGCCGAGATCGAGCCCGTCATCCGATGGCAGGGGCGTGGTGGCGTGGGCGCGGGCGATATGGCCGGCCCATTCGTCTGGCGAGAGATAGAGCGCCTCGGGCGGAAGCGGGCGGTAGATCGCGGCGCCCAGCTTGGCCTTGCCCTTGGGCGGGGATTTCAGCGCTTCCACCCGGTTCTGGTGGTAATCCGCGATGGCTTCGAAGCGGGCGTCTGCCGCGGCCTGGGCGCCGCTGTCGGTGACGAGGATGTCCGTTGGCGCCAGCCAGTCCCACAGGGTGACCATGGCCGGTTCGAACAGCGGCAGGAAATGATCGAGCCCGGCCGCGCGCCGGCCTTCGCTGGCGGCCTGATACAGCGGATCCGATGTCGCACCCGCGCCGAAGCGTTCCAGCCAGCCGGCGCGGAAGGCCCTGATGCGGGCCTCATCCAGCAGCAGCTCGGAAACCGGCAACAGGGTGAAGCCGGCCGACTTTCCGATGGTGAGCTGGGTGAGGGGATCGATGGTGCGGATGACGTCTACTTCGTCGCCGAAGAAATCGAGCCTGACGCCGCCGCCCGCGCCGGGGGGGATCAGATCGACGAGGCCGCCGCGCACGGCGAAATCGCCGGCGTCGGCCACGCTGTCCACCCGGGAATAGCCCGCGCGCAGGAGGGTTGCGACGAGGTCGTCGCGGCCGATGCGGGCGCCGGGCCGGATTTCCAGCGTGGCGCCGGCGACGACATCCCTGGGCAGAAGCCGCTGGCTGGCGGCGCTGACGGTGGTGACCAGCAGTTCCGGCCCGGCGGGCGCCTTCGCCAGCGCGGCGAGGCCGGCCAGCCGTTCGGCCAGGTTGCGCTGGCCGGGGCTGGCGCGATCATAGGGCAGGCAATCCCAGCCCGGCAGCCAGATGGGGGTGACATCGGGCGCGAAGAAGGGCGCGGCTTCCACCACGGCGCGACCGGCCGCTTCATCGGCCGCGATCAGCACGGCGCGACGGCCATCAAGGCCGCCGGCGCGGGCGAGGCCCGCCATCAGCAGCGGCAGCAGCCCGGCGGGCGCGCCGGTGAGGCGAAGGGCGCGGGCGGACCGCGCGATCTCGTCAATGGGGAGCATCAGCGCGGCGCCAGCTTCAGATAATCCTTGGCGGCAAGGCGCTGCATCCATTCGCCCGCCAGCCGTTCGGGGGGCTGCGTGGTGCCGAAGGCCCAGGCGAGGATGTCCACATCCTGTTCTTCGAGCAGGGCTTCGAACCAGCGGCGGCCGTCTTCGCCAAGCTCGTCGATCCAGCGATCGGCGAAGCCGCCGACCAGCATGTCGGCTTCCTTGGTGCCGCGATGATGCGCCCGCCACAGGGTGCGCTTGCGCCAGGCTTCGCCGTCCATATCCGCTCCCAGATTCGCTGCACGCCAGAATGGGCGGCACGCACAAATTGCGGGCCGCCTGAAGGGTTGCTACCCCCGCCTAACGATGCGCCCCGACCTGCTCAACCCCTTGTTTGCCGAGATCGCCGCCCTGCCGGGCGTGGGGCCTGCCGCTGCGCGCGCGCTGGAGCGGCTGGAGATCGGCCGGGTGAAGGACCTGCTGTTCCACTTCCCCGTCGGCTGGCGGGAGACGCGCAACGCCGACAGCCTGGCCGGCGCGCGGGAGGGGGAGCGACTCGCGGTTGCGGTGCGGGTGACGGCGCACGAGCCGGCGCGGGGGCGGGGGCCGTTCCGCATCCTGGCGGACGATGCTTCGGGAACCGGGCTGTTGCTGGCCTTCTTCGGGCCGAAGGGGGCGGCGCTGGCCGCGCGCTTTCCGGTGGGCGCGGAGCTGGTGGTGGCGGGGCGGCTGGAGCTGTGGAACGGGCGGTTCCAGATCATCCACCCCGAATTGCGCAAGCCCGGTGCGGCGGAGATGGAGCCCGTCTATCCGTTGACGGAGGGGCTGAATTCGAAGCGCATCGCGATGCTGGCGCAGGCCGCGCTGGAGCGGACGCCGGCGCTTGCGGAATGGGTGGAGCCGGGCCTGCTGGCGCAGCGGCGCTGGCCGGATTTCGCCGGGGCGCTGCGGCAGGTGCATGGGCGGGCGGACAGCCAGGCGGCGCGCGACCGGCTGGCCTATGACGAGCTGCTGGCGACGCAACTGGCCTGGGCGCTGGTGCGGGCGCGCCGGCGGCGGCAGCGCGGCCAGCCGCTGGCGGGCACCGGCCGGCTGACGGAGGCGCTGTTGCGGCAGTTGCCCTGGCCGCTGACGGGCGCGCAGCGCCACGCCGTTTCCGAGATCGCGGGCGATATGGCGGCCCCCCATGCCATGCTGCGGCTGCTGCAGGGCGATGTGGGTGCGGGCAAGACGCTGGTGGCGCTGATGGCGTTGCTGATCGCCGTGGAGGCGGGGGCGCAGGGTACGCTGCTGGCCCCGACGGACCTGCTGGCGCGGCAGCATCATGCCACGCTGCAGAAGATGCTGGGCGATCTTCCGGTGCGGCTGGGGTTCCTTTCCGGCCGGGAAAAGGGCCGGGCGCGCGAGGCCGTTCTGGCGGCGCTGGCGGTGGGCGAGATCGACATTCTGGTGGGAACGCATGCGATCTTTTCCGGCAGCGTGCAGTACCGGCGGCTCGGTCTCGCGGTGGTGGATGAACAGCATCGCTTCGGCGTGGCGCAGCGGATGATGCTGGCGGAAAAGGCCGATGTGCCGCCGCACCTGCTGGTGATGACGGCGACCCCCATCCCGCGCACGCTGGCGCTGGCGCAGTTCGGCGAAATGGATGTGTCGAAGCTGGATGAACGCCCGCCCGGCCGCCAGCCGGTCGAGACGCGGG